>JBDUBG010000143.1:0-2690 GCA_040004215.1 Pseudolysinimonas sp.
ACTCGCGCTACGCACCTGTGCACTTCTACCGGTTCGACATCGCACCCCGACTTGCCAAGCTTCTGGGCCTCGATGCGACGCACGGCATTGAACTCTTCGCCGTTTTCGATCGAGCCCGTACCCCCTTTGGCCGCATGATGGGGTCGCTTGGCGGCTTTCAGGACTTCGAACGAACCGGCCGTCGCATGCGAGCGAACTGGCTTCGCTTCGCTCGTGAGGGCACGGTCGATTCCGCGTGGCCCGCGTACACCGAAGAGCATCGCAACACGCTCATCATCGATGCCGAGGACCGCGTTGAGGAGGACCCCCGGTCGGAGCGTCGACTCGCCTGGCGCGAGTTCGTGCCGCACATCTAGCCGCGAACGCGCACGACTCCGGCAGACCTAGGCAGGATCGATGTTGTGGTTGTCTGAGAAACGGTTCTGCGGGTCGTAGATCGCCTTCGCCGCCCGTAGTCGGGCGAGGGTCGCAGGCGGGTAGATCGCTGCGACGACGTTCGGCCCGACCTCTTCGGTGAAGTTGCCGTAGCTGCCGATCGAGAGAGCGGCCACGGGTGCCCACGCCATGTCGACTGCCCCGGACGAGGCGGGGGCTCCCGGTGGGAGGAACTCGACGATGTTCGCGATCACTGCGGCGCCGCGATGTGCGAATGCCGTGGCATCCGGCGACACCCGCCCGAATGCGCCCCCGAGGAAGCGCACCGTGAACACCGAGGGTCCGAGCTGGGCGCGGGCTGCCAACAGCGTGTCAATCGCAGCGTCGTCGAGGGTCTCGAGCATCGCATCGCGCACCGCGACGTTCGGAATCGGCGCACCGGGACCTCCCGGAAGCTCTGCGAGTATGCCGCGGTAGTCGGTCTTTCTGACCGTGGAGTCGACGACGCCGGGGAGGGCGAGCAGTGGGGCGATCGCCGCCCGCGAGGTGTCGGAGTCGTCACCCGCGTACACGGCAACGACATGATGCAGGAAGGCGAAGCCCGGCCCAGGAGGACCATTCGGCACGACACCGAAGGTGGCGTTGAGCGCTTCCGGCGCACTGGCCATGATGGCGCGGAGGGCGCGCAGCGCCGGTCCGAGCATGTCAGGGTCGAGGTGCAGTTCTACCGCCAGCACCGCTCCGAGCGGTTGCGCTCGGAAGCGCAGGGAGGTGACCACACCGAAGTTGCCGCCCCCGCCTCGCAGGGCCCAGAAGAGTTCGGGGTTCTCGTCTGCTGAGGCGACGACACGCTCGCCGGACGCGAGCACCACGTCGGCCGCGACCAGGTTGTCGAGCGCGAGCCCGTCACGGCGTACGAGCCATCCGATGCCGCCGCCCAGCACGAGTCCGCCGACGCCGACCGCAGCCGTGTCGCCAGAGGTGATCGCGAGGCCGTGCATCTGAACCTCAGCGGCGACGTCGCCCCAAGTTGCACCGGGCCCGATGTCGACGGTGCTGTCATCACCGACCAGGATCGCCGAGAGGCCTTCGAGATCGATGAGAACTCGATCGGAGCCAGGGGAGAAAATCGGACCAGCATGACCTCGGCTGCGCACCGCGACGGCCAGATTTTCTGCAATGGCGAAGCGCACGGTCGCGATGACATCGGCCTCGGACGCAGCGCACACAATCGCGACGGGCCCAGGGGCTGCGTACCGGCCAAGCGCGGCGAGGAAGCCGTCGTCATCCCGGGTGAAAAGCGTGCCAGTGATGTTCTCGCGGAGCTCGTCGATCGTCACTCGAAAAAGCTACAGGCCGCGCCCTACGCTGCCGACCACACCGTCGAGCGGCGTGCCTGACGCGTCGCGCTTGGCTCCCGAGTCTGGCAAGCTCCTGGCGCCACCGTCTGTTCCGATCGCCAGTGCGGGCGCTGGTCCCACCCAGGCCAGCGCGAGCGCGGCTTCGCCCTTCAAGAAGGTGTGGGCGCGCACCCCACCGGTCGCTCGGCCCTTGCCCGGAAACTCGCTCAGCGACGAGACTTTGCCGCGTCCGGGATCGGATCCCGGCAGCGTATCGTTGGGGGTCGAGATCGTCACGACCGAGACCTCGTTCTTCGGATCGATCGCCCCGAAGAAGATCGCCGTGGCCTGGGTGCCGACGTTGATCCCGGCCATCCCCCCCGCCGCCACTCCCTGCGGGCGCACCTGCCCGGCACCGAAGTGGAGCAGCTGGGCGTCGGAGGTCACGAAGACGAGTTCTTCGGCATCGCCCCCCTGGCTAGCGCCGATGACCTCGTCGCCGGGTTTGAGCGAAATGATCTCGAAGTCTGGCCTGCTGGGGTACCCGCCGGCTGTGACGCGTTTGACGACACCCTGCGCTGTGCCGAGAGCAATGGGGAGTTCTGAGGCGAGCGAGACCAGGCCGACCACACGCTCCTTCTTGTCGGTGAGCCCGAGGTAGTCGCTGATCCGTGCCCCGGCAGCTAGCTGCACCGAGTTGGCCGGGACCGCCGGCAGATCGACGGGGGTGAAACGGATCAACCGTCCGCGCGAGGTGATCGCGCCGAGCTCGCCGCGTGAGGTGCTGGCGACCGTCGACAGAATCGCGTCGTGCTTGCTGCGTCGCATGGCTTGTACCGGCGCCTCGATGCCCTCCGGTAGGTCGACGCGCACGGTGCGCCCGGTCGTCGAAAGCACGACGATGGTAGGCAGGTCGGCGATCTCGAGGGCTGGGCCCCCGGATGCCGCTGCCCGCCGCTGTGCCGGGGTGCTTGC
>JBDUBG010000248.1:0-2689 GCA_040004215.1 Pseudolysinimonas sp.
GATCCGCTTCGTTGTAGCCGAGGGACTGATCAGCAAGAGTGGTCGTGTTGCCATGACCGTCATAAACAATCGACGTCGCAGGCAAACCCGCATTCACCGGATCAACACCGGCCGGCGCGTTCACGCTCACACTCGAGGTCAGCCGGTCGGCGTTGTCGTAACAGTACGAGGTGGAGAACGCGGTACCACCATCTTTCACATCCGACATGCTGGTGCGGTTCCCATCTAGACCCGCATGAGTGTTCACCCCACAACTGCTGGTGCTGGCGAACCCATAGGTCAGGTCGTGGTGGGGGATCACCGCCTCCACCAGACGCCCAACCGCGTCATAGGTGTAGGTCGACGTCCACGTCGCCGGACCCGTGCCCCCCGTCCTCGACAGGTCATCTTTCAAGATCCGGCCCGTCGCGCGCTCCCAACCTGGGAACCGATGGCTCGACCCGGAAGCGACAGATGCTCGCAAACACGGGCGAGTTCGGGGAGCCACCTGTCAGAATCGAACTGACGACCTATTCATTACGAGTGAATCGCTCTACCAACTGAGCTAAGGCGGCGGGCGCCGAGCGGGCTCGGTACCGACGAAAAGCATAACCGATTGACTGGATGCCGCGGCTCAGGCCTGGAGCAGGGTGACCGCGGTCCAGGAGACAGGCGGCAAGATGATGCGCATTTCTCCGTCGACCAGTCGCGCCGTCTCGTTCGCAGTGAGCCTGACCCGATCGGGGTCGGACAGGGTGTTCGCCGCATGCATGTCCGCGTCGTAGAGACTGTCGGCCGAACCGAGAGACACCGCTCCAAGCAGGCTGACGTCGACGACAAAGTCCACTGGCTCGTCGAGGCTACGGTTGACCAGAAATACCGCACTGGCTCCGGATTCCTCGTCGTGAGTCGCCACCGCGTCGACCACGCCGACGGTTCCGTGCTGCTCTGACTCGTAGGTCGGGCACTCCAGCTTAAGTTCGAGGGTCACTCCTCGAGCCAGTCGCGACGCCATCGCGAAGGGGAAGTACGTGGTCTGCTTCCAGGCCGGCCCACCCGGTTCGGTCATGATCGGCGCGATCACGTTCACCAACTGCGCGAGGCTGGCGGCGGTGACCCGATCGGCATGACGGATGAGCGAGATGAGAAGGTTGCCGAATACCACTGCGTCCACCACCGAGTACACGTCCTCGAGCAGCCGTGGGGCGATCGGCCACTCCTGGGGATCGGTGATCCGGTCGACGTTCGCGTACCGAGAGTGGTACCAGACATTCCATTCGTCGAACGAGATGTTGATGGTCTTGTCGCTGTGCCTGGCTGCCTTCACGCGGTCGGCAGTTGCCGCCACCGAGTCGATGAAGCGGTCCATGTTCACGGCAGACGCGAGAAAGCTCGCGTAGTCGCCCTCGATCGGCTCGTAGTACGCGTGGCACGAGATGAAGTCGACCTCGTCATAGGTCTCTTCGAGAACGATGCGCTCCCACGTTCCGAACAAGGGCATCTGCGCACTCGAGCTGCCGCAGACGACGAGTTCGAGACCAGGGTCCACCTGCCTCATCGCGCGGGCAGTCTTCATCGCCAATCGCCCGTAAGCGCGCGGGGTGCCATGGCCGAGCTGCCACGGGCCGTCCATCTCATTGCCCAGGCACCACATCCGGATGTTGTATGGATCCGCGGCGCCGTTGGCAATGCGTTGATCAGACAGTGCGGTTCCGGCTCGGATGTTCGAGTACTCGAGAACGTCCAGCGCGTCTTGCACTCCACGAGTACCCAGGTTGACGGCGTACATGAGTTCGCCATCCACCTTCTTCAGCCAGCGGGCGAATTCGTCGAGCCCGATCTCGTTAGTTTCGAGCGAATGCCACGCGAGGTCAATGCGGCGCGGCCGTTCCGAGCGCTCACCGACGCCATCCTCCCAGCGGTAACCGGAGACGAAGTTGCCGCCCGGGTACCGGATGGTCGACACGCCCAGGCCTTTGACGAGCGCGATGACGTCGCGGCGGAACCCGTCTTCGTCGGCATCAGGGTGCGTCGGTTCGTAGATGCCGTCGTACACGCTTCGTCCCAGATGCTCGACGAAGGAGCCGAACAGCCGACGGTTGATGGGCCCGACAACGAAGTGCGGGTCGATGGTGAGATGTGCAGAGATCACGGGTTCCTCAATGTGCAATGCACGCAGGCTGTCGGCTTATCGCGGAGCGAGCTCGCCGACCACCTCGGCCAACTCACGGAACGATGCGTGAAGCCGATCGACGAGCGAACCCGCAGCATTCGGCTCTGCCACCCAGCAGCTCCAGGCATGATGCATCGTGGCCACCGCCACCTTGGTAACGAGTTGTGCGCGGCTCTCGAGCTGCATCGGCTTCGCCCCCAGTGCCGGATCTTCGGCAGCCAAGCGGCGAGCCACAATCGTGGTGAGCACCGTCTCGAAGTCGTGGAAAGTCTGCATCCGCATCGCGATCAGGTACGGGTATTCGGCGGCCAGCGACTTGCGCAATTGAATAATCTCGTGATCGTGCAGTGCGCTTTCTGCTGCCACCGTCATCATGCGCGCCAGATCGTCGAGCAAGCTGCCGCGGCTGCTGACGAAGGCCTCGACCTCGTCATCAGAAGGCCGGGTGGGGCCATCGCCCACCAACGCGGCGTCTTTCGACGGGAAGTAGTTGAAGAAGGTGCGCGGCGAGATGTCAGCGACGCGACTGATCTAGTT
>JBDUBG010000127.1:0-8984 GCA_040004215.1 Pseudolysinimonas sp.
GGGTGCCTCATCGGCATGGGCGCCACGCTGCTCAATCACTCGATCATTCGCGCAGGGGCCTTCGTCGCGGCTGGCGCACTCGTGCTCGAAGGCCAAGAGATTCCCAGCGGGATGCTGGCTGCCGGCGTGCCCGCGAAGGTGCGCGGTGCGCTCGATGAGGCCGGGGCTGAGCGGGTGCGGGTGAACGCGATCCAGTACCAGGAGCTGGCGCAGCGGCACCGCGCATCGCAGGCGTAGCTCTGAGAGGGCAGTCGCACGCCACGGTCTAGTCCGGTGGTCGCTGCAAAAGTTGTCCGCTCGACTCAAAGCCCAGCCGCTCGTAAAGGGGAGTTGCCGTGCGGCCAGAGTGGACCACGACTCGCAGCGAGCCACGCTGCATCGCGTGATGTGACGCTGCTTCCACCAGCGCCGAACCGATCCCACGACCTCGCTGGCCCGGCACCACGAAGACACCCTGAATGTCCGCAGAAAGCCGACCGGTCGCTCCCGGTCTCGGAACACGGGGAATCAGCGCGACCCACGCCATGCCCACGATCTCTGACTCGTCGAGTCGAGCAACAAAGGCGGCGTGTGAGTGGTAGTTAGTAGCCCACCACCGTGCGAGTTCCGCGGCAAAAACCTCAACCAAGGGCTGTAATGGTTGTTCATTGAGGGTGTCGAGCCACAGAAGTTGCGCTAAGCCAGCGACGTCGTCGACCGTCGCCTGACTGATCTGCACGGGGACGAGTCTGCCACCCCACTGATCCTGAGCCTGAGCCTGAGCCTGATCCTGATCCTGATCCTGATCCTGAGACTGGGGGGAACCTCTCTTCCTCCACAGGCCGCGAAACTCGAACTTCTTCTACTTTCGAATATATGTTCGACGTGAGAAAATGGTGCATGGCCTCCCTCGACTCGCTGCTCACCGCGGCAACGCATGCGCTGGAAGCCGTTCGCCTTGTCGAGCTCGATCAGCTTTCGGATCGGGCGCTGCTCGAGTTAATCGGGCAGTCTGCGCGGCACGAGCGTCTCGCCCGCGCACATTCAGCGGCGCTCGCGGGCGAACTCGCGCGTCGATCGGCTCCTGAGCTCGGGCACGACGGCCTCGCGCAGAGACTGGGGCACCGCACCCCGCAGAACGTCATCCAGGCGACGACCGGCGGCACCTCGCGTGACGCAGCTCAGGCCGTGCGAGTCGGAGGGCTGGCGGGGTCTCACCCGTGGCTCGCGTCAGTCGCTGCCGGTGTCGCTGACGGGTTGGTGTCGACCGACGCGGCAGACGCGATCCGGGCAGGCCTCGGTGTGCCTGTCGATGGCGTACCCGCTGGCGCGCTGGCAGATGCGGCGGTCCTGCTCGCTAGGGAAGCCTGCGGCGTGAACGCTGACCGGCTGTTCGTCCTCGCGCGCGAGGCGCGCGATGGGCTCGACGCCGCGGGCATCGTCGACCGAGAGCGCGCGGCCCGCGAGGCGCGCGAGTTCCGACTTCAGCGGCTGCGCGACGGGTCGGCGCGCATCGTCTGGAATCTCGACCCGATCGAGGGATCCGTCCTGACCGAGGTCTACGATCGGGCGACGTCGCCTCGACGCGGCGGTCCTCGGTTCGTCAGCGAGAAGGATCATGCGCATCAGATCGCCGATGATCCTCGCAGCACGGGGCAACTCGCGTCAGATGTCTTCTTCGGGCTGGTCACAGTTGGAGCCGAGGTCAACCCCGCCGAGCTTCTGGGGCGCGGTGCTCCAGCTGTGCGGGTCACCATCACCGAACGAGAACTGGTTGCTCGTGCCGGCAATGGCCGCCTCCAAGCAGGTCAACTCGCGGTGTCTATCGAGACCGTCGAACGGCTGGCGTGCAGCCAGGGAACCGCCCGGGTGGTGTTTGACAAGTTCGGCCAGCCGCTCGACGTCGGTCGCGAACAGAGGCTGTTTACCCAACGGCAACGAGTCGCTCTCGCCGAACGAGACGGCGGATGCCGATGGAAAGGTTGCGAACGGCCGCCATCCTGGTCAGAGGCTCATCACGTCGAGCACTGGGCTCGAGACGGGGGTCGAACCGATGTGGCCGACGGAATTTTGCTCTGCAAGCACCATCACCTTCTGCTTCACGATCATCACTGGCAGATCGAGAGGCGGGGGCTGGCACGGTCGGAGTACTGGTTGATTCCACCGCCGGGTCATCAGGATCCTGAATCTCGCAAGCTAGAGAGCAAGAGTCTCGCGCTCCGAGAATTGCTCGCCGGGTGATCCGGCGCAACTGAGCGGTCGACCGTGCGTCAACTGAATGGGTCGATCAGCCGACCAGCTGCGCGGCGAAGATCCGGGCCGTAAACCCGGTGAGGTCGCCGATCGACTCGCCCTGACCGATCAGCTTGATCGGGATCCCGGTCTTCTCCTGCACGGCCAGCACGAACCCGCCCTTGGCCGAGCCGTCCAGCTTGGTGAGTACGAGACCGGTGACTCCTGCGTGCTCGATGAACGCTTCGGCCTGGGCGACACCGTTCTGCCCGGTGGTGGCATCGAGCACCAGCAGCACCTCGGCGATGGGGGCGAGTTTCTCGACCACGCGGCGCACCTTGCTCAACTCGTCCATCAGGCCACTCTTGGTCTGCAGCCGGCCCGCCGTGTCGATGAGCACGATCTCGATGCCGTCCTGAACAGCCTTCTCGACGGTCTGGAACGCGACGGATGCCGGATCTTGCCCCGCCTGCTGCGGCCGCACCACCTGTGCTCCAGCCCGCTCGGCCCAGATCGCGACCTGCTCCACCGCCGCCGCACGGAAGGTGTCGGCAGCGCCGACGACCACGGATCTGCCGTAGTTGGTCAGAAACTTGGCGAATTTGCCGATCGTCGTGGTCTTGCCCACACCGTTGACCCCGACCACCAGCACGACCGCGGGGCGATTGCTGAGGGTGAGGGTGGAGTCGAGGCGCCCGAGGCGCTCCTCGATGGTCTCGCGCAGCATCCGCTGAAGGTCTGCCGGGTCGGTGGTCTTGAATTTGGCGACGTTCGCACGCAGCTCATCAACGATCGCGTCGGTGATGTCTGGTCCGAAGTCGGCTCCCAGCAGAGCGTCTTCGAGAGCGCTCCAGGTCTCGTCGTCGATGGTCGTGCGCGAGAACATGCCACGCAGGGCGCTGCTGAGCGACCAGGGGGCGGGTCGCGGCGCAGCGGGCTCGGTGGAGGGAGCGGGGTCGGCAGCGGGAGCAGGCGCGGGTCGAGCAGGCTCGGGCTCGGTCGCAGGCTCGGGCTCGGTCGCAGGCGCGGGCGCGGGCGCGGGCCGAGCTGGCTCGGTCGCAGGCACGGGCACAACAGGCGGAGCAACCTCCGCGACGGGCGGCAGTTCGTCCGACGGTTCGACTGGATCGTTCGCGTGCTCGGCGTGCTCGGCGTGCTCCGACACCGACTCCGCCTGCTCGCGCCGAGCTGCGCGACGGTCTCTCCAACTGGGCCGGGCCATGCAGTCAGCCTATCCAGGCTGCATCAGGGAGGATGGTCGCGTGACCTTCGCCTTTATCCGCCACGGCCAGACCGACTGGAACCGAGACGACAAGCTGCAGGGCTCAAGCGACATCCCGCTCAACTCGGAGGGGCGCGAGCAGGCCCACCAGGCGGCGGGCATCCTGGCCGACGGTGGCTGGGAGGTCGTGGTCAGCTCACCGCTGAAGCGCGCGCGCGAGACGGCGCAGATCATCGCGCGTGACCTCGGGCTCGAGCTCGGGCCCAGCTACCCAGCTCTTGTCGAGCGAGGCTACGGGCCGCTCGAAGGCCAGTCATCGAGCGAGACGATTGCACGGTGGCCGCACCGCGACTACCCCGGTGCCGAGAGCCTGGATTCCGTGGTGAGCAGGGGACTGGCTGGCCTCGCGAAGATTGCGAACGATTTTCGTGATCGTGACGTGGTGATCGTCGCGCACGGCACCATCATCCGGTACACCTTGGCGGCGTTGGCGGGACGACCGCTCGACGCGATCAAGAACGGCTCGATCTCGACCTTTCGCCTCGACGGCGATAGCTGGGAGGTGCTGACGGTCAACGGGATGCCGCTCGTTCCGCTGACGGAGGCGCCGGGCAGCGCGACGTCGACGCCAGAACCGCGCGGCTCGGCGGGCTAGCTGGCCAGGTGCCGCACGACGCCGACGATCGCTCAGGCCACCGCCGCAAACCCCAGGCGCTACCTGCCGAGTTGGTGCGCGAGGGCGATCCGACCCCGATGTAGCTGAGTTTTCACGGTGCCGGTGCCAATGCCGAGGGTGAGAGCGATCTCGCGCACCGTCTGATCCTGCAAGTAGTGCAGCACACACACCTGGCGCATCCTGCGCGGCAACGTTTCCAGCGCCGCAAGCACATCAAGGTCGCGACCCGCGCGCTCCGCAGGGTCTTCTGACAGCGAGGGGCGCAGTCGATCGGTCACCCGGCGCGCGACGGCGTTGCGGCGGTGCACATCGCGCGCCCGATTGCTCGCGACCACCGTCACCCAGGCGGCAACATTGCGCGGCCAGGCGCGATCTCGGTCGGTGAGCAGCTGCACAAGTGCCTCCTGCACCGCGTCAACCGCCGAGTCACGGTCGCCAGCGATCATCCGCACCGCCGAGACCACCCGGGGGTACTCGGTGCGCACGAACTCTGCGACATCGAAGTCGCGGTAGTTGCTCGCCGCGGGAGCACGGCGGGTTTCGGCTCGGGACGCGAGTCGGGGCACCGCCGACGAGAGCGCTGTCATGATGCGGCCAGAGTAGCGATCCGACTTTGTCATATACTCGCCATGACGAACACAGGTCAGTCGGGGGTCACGCCATCGTCGAGCCCAAGACGGCCCAGAAAGGCCCGCGTATGGACCACGTTCTGTCCGATCCCGACGCCCGCCTCGTCCTGAGCACGATCTACCGAGTGCGACCGCAGAGCATCCGCGCGCTGCGTGAGCTGCAGGGGCTCCCCCACGATGACCTCCCTTCCCTGTTGGAACGCCTGGATGCCGCTGGCCTGATCGGCTTCGATGGCGACACGATCGAGGCACTCTCGCCCGATCACGCGATGGCAACGACCACCGAGCGCGTCGTCGCGTCGGAGCAGGAGGCGCTGGCCGCTCTCGCCGCCACTGCCGCCGCGCTGACGGCACTCACCCGCGACTGGGAGGTCGGCAGCTCGCCAGACGACACGGCACCCTGGGCAGAGTTCGTGCACGGCCACGAGGCGCAGTGGAGGGCGTGGCCGCGCTACGCCATCACGCACCCCCCTCGGAACCCGGTCAACCTCTACCCCGACCTGAGCCTGTTGCGCGAGGTCATGGTGGCGACGATCACCGAGGACGACAAGCGGTTGGTAGCCCGGGCCGGCCTGCGGGGGGTATTCCCCCGCGCACTCCTTGCCGACTCAGCGAACCGTGAGTTTCTCGACGAAATGCGCCGGCTCGGCACCCGGATTCGGATCATCGACGAGGTGTCGAGCTGGGTCTATGCCGATCGAGGCCTGCTGTGCGCCCTGCCGCTGGACTGGGGCGAGCATCCGCCGAGCAGCATCGCGATCGTGACCCATCCGGCGATCACCGAGATCGTGTCGCTCTACGTCGAAAGCGTCTGGGATCGTGCCGTCGACTATCCGATCAGCGACGACGGCTGGGAGCCGGTGTTGCGTCTGCTTGAGCGTGGACTCTCGGATGTCGCAATCGCCCAGAGCCTCGACGTCTCGCCTCGCACCGTGCACCGCCGCATCTCGGAAGCAATGGATCATCTCGGCGCTCGTTCACGGTTCGAACTCGGCGCAGCATGGGCTCGACACACTGCGACGGTCGGCCACCGGGATTCCGGGGCGGCAAGCTAGGCCGTCGCGCCCTCCGGCGCCGCCACGCGCTGGCCCACAACGGCGCTGACGCCGTCCTGACGCATCGAGACGCCATACAGCGCATCCGCGATCTCCATCGTGCGCTTTTGGTGGGTGATGACGATGAGTTGCGAGTTGGTTCGGAGGTCTTGCAAGATCGTCAGCAGCCGGCCGAGGTTCGCGTCGTCGAGAGCCGCCTCGACCTCGTCGAGAATGTAGAACGGGCTGGGCCGGGCCTTGAAAATCGCGATGAGCAGGGCGACCGCTGCCAGTGATCGCTCGCCGCCGCTGAGCAATGAAAGTCGCTCGATCTTCTTGCCCGCTGGCTTGACGGTGACCTCGATGCCGCTGGTGAGCAGCTCGTCAGGGTTGGTGAGAAACAGGCTGCCGGTGCCACCCGGAAAGAGCACAGGGAACACCTCATCGAAGGCGGCGCGGGTGTCTTCGAACGCGGCCGAGAAGATGTCTTGCATCTTCTCGTCGATCTCACCGATGATCGTCAGCAGATCCTTGCGGGTCGCCGTGAGGTCGGTGAGTTGCTCGGTGAGGAACCTGTGACGTTGCTCGAGCGCGGCGAACTCTTCGAGGGCGAGCGGGTTGACGCGTCCGAGTTGGGCCAGCTTGCGCTCAGCAGACGCGAGGCGAGACTGCTGCTTCTGCTTGTTGAAGGGCATGGTACGCAGATCAGGAGCGTCGGATGTTGCGGCACCCGGATCAGGAGACGGTGATTCGGCGCCTTCCACCAGATCGGCGTCGAGTGGCACCGGCACATCGGGCCCGTACTCGGCGACCAGCACCTCCTCGCCAAGCCCGAGTTCTTCTGCCGCACGCTCGAGCAGCGTCGAGAGGTGCAGCTTCTTCTCGTACGCCTGCATCTCAAGCCCGTGCACGTTGTCGTTGAGCACCTGGAACCGGTCGCGCAGCCCGTTCTCGTTGCGGCGCAGCTCCTGCAGTTCTTCGTTCTGCTTGGCGCGCTCTGTCTCAGCAGCGGTCAGACTCACCCTGGCCTGCGACACGGAGCGATCCGCGACATCCAGAACAGCAGGCAGTGCCTCTGTCACCCCGGTCGCGGCCTGAACCTGACGCTGACGCAGCACGGCGATTCGGGCGGACTCCTCGGCTGCTGCGCGCTCTGCCTCAAGCTGCCTCTGCAGCGCGTCGGCCTGGGCGTGCTGGGCACGCACGCGCTCGCGCGCCGTCTCGAGCTCGATGCGAGACTGCACCTCTGCGGCCCGGGCGGCCTCAAGCTCGGTCACCAGGGCGTCGCGGGCGCTGACATCGAGGATCGGTCTGGGCGTCGCGGCGTGGGCGTCGCGGTCGCCGAGTGCACGCTCAACCGCGGAGTCTGCCGCCTCGACCGCTCCGGCAAGCTGGCGCACCGCGTCGGCAAGACGCTCACCCTCTGCCTGCGCTCCCTCGAGCTGCGCACGCGATCGTCCGACCGCCTGGCTGCGCTCAGCGAGCCGGGTGTCGAAGGCTTTCAGCGCCGCGGCGGCCTGCGCCGCGTCGATCTGCGCGCCGTCGAGTTTCTCGCGCTTCTCGGCCAGCGCGAAGCGGCTGCGCTCGATCGCGGTCGTGACACCGACCAGCTTCTCTTGCGCAGCATCGCGCTCGGCAACGAGCTCGAGGGTGCTGCGCCCCGCGCCAGATCCACCACGCAACACGTACTCGGTCAGCACATCGCCGTCGCGCGTGATGACGGTCAACCCGTCGACCTTCAGCTTCGCCAGCGTGGGCCAGGCGGCGCGCGCGCCAGCAAGATCGTCGACCACCACGGTGCGGGCCAGCAGACCCAGGATGCCGCGGGGCGCTGTGACCAGCGACGAAGCCGCCTGCGCGCCGCTGGGTAGGTTCGTGAGTGCGTCGGGTTCAGCCCCGTCTGCCACCACGATCTCGACCCGGCCGGCGTCGCTGTCGCGCGCCTGCGCGAGGGCAGAGAGTCCCGCATCTCGCGATTCTGCGAGCACTGCATCAGCGAGCGTGCCGAGCGCAGCCGCGATCGCTGCCTCGTAGCCTGCCGTGACGTGCACGTGTTCGGCGACCAGACCGCGAATTCCGGCAGCCGACATGATCGACGCCGATCCGTCTTTCTGGTCGACCGCCATCGACAGGGCTGAGGTGCGGGCGGCGAGAGCGTGAGCCTCGCGCTCCGAGGCGTGCAGCTCGTCACGTAACAGCTCCACATCGGCCTGCAAGATCGTGACTGCCGCGTCGGCGGTCTCGACTGCTGCTGCCAGCTCGCCGTCCGAGCCCGGCTCGCCCGAATCTCCCTCGATCTGCAACAGTTCGGCGCGTGCCTGCTCGCGGCGCTGCTCCGCAGCCTCGAGTGCTGCGCGCTGGCGGTCGAGCTCACCCCGGGTGGCCGTGCGGCGGGATTCCGCGGCATCCACCTGCCCGCTGAGTCTTCCCTGCTCGAGGTCGTGCTGCGAGATCAGGCTGCTCTGCGCGCTGATCTCTTCGTCGAGAGCGTCGAGCGAGGCGCGGGCGGTCGCGGTCACCGCCGATGCTCGCCCGAGTAACGCCTCGACCTCGGCGACCCCTGTCGCCAGGCGGGTCGCCTCTTCGCGGGCGTCGTCGACCATGCGCGGCGAAATCGTCGCAGCCATGCCGGGCAGCTCCGCCTGCTGGCCGAGCAGCGAGAGGCGCTGGTTGGCCAGGGTGAAGAGTGAGCGCAGGTGGTCCTGCACCTGCTCGAGACCGAAGCTCACGCGCCGGGCGACATCAACTGAGTCGCCGGTCATGGTCTGCTCGAGCCGCGCTTGACGAAGCTTGGCCTGGTCGAGTTGTTCTTGCAGCACGAGGCGCTCGGTCTTGCGTTCGGCCTCGCTGCGACTCACATCGTCGATCGCCGTGCGCAGTTCGACGACCTCGTCGGCAAGCAGGCGGGCTCGGGCATCTCGCACGATCGCCGCAATGGTCTGCGCCTCGCGCGCGATCTCTGCCTGGTGCCCGAGCGGCTTGAGCTGCCGCCGGATCTCTCCGGCCAAATCCGAGAGACGCGTCAGGTTGGCTTGCATCGCGTCAAGCTTGCGCAGGGTCTTCTCTTTGCGTCGACGGTGCTTGAGGATGCCTGCTGCCTCTTCGATGAAGCCGCGACGTTCTTCTGGCGTGGCATGCAGCACCTGGTCAAGTTGACCCTGCCCGACGATGACGTGCATCTCACGGCCCAGGCCGGAATCGCTCAGCAGCTC
>JBDUBG010000432.1:0-2674 GCA_040004215.1 Pseudolysinimonas sp.
TCATCGACGGCGACCAGATGATGGCGATCCTCGCGGTCTCGCTGAAGCAGCGCGGACTGCTGGCCCGCGACACCCTCGTGGCGACGGTGATGAGCAACCTCGGGCTGCGTCGGGCCATGGCCGAACATGGCATCCGGATGATTGAGACCAAGGTGGGCGACCGCTACGTGCTCGAACAGCTCGACGGCCAGGAGCTGAGCCTCGGCGGCGAACAGTCTGGGCACATTATCTTTCGCGACCATGCGACCACCGGCGATGGCATTCTCACCGGTCTACAGCTGGCGGCCGAAATGGCTCGCACCGGCAAAACGCTGACCGAGTTGGCCGCGGTGATGACCGTGTATCCCCAGGTGTTGGTGAATGTGTCGGGCGTCGACCAGCACGGACTCGCCGCGGATTCTGGCGTTGCCGACGCGGTGCGTGCCGCCGAGGCGCGACTGGGCGATACCGGCCGTGTGCTGCTGCGCCCATCGGGAACCGAGCCGCTGGTACGGGTCATGGTTGAGGCCGCAGATCACGACGTCGCAGCCGCCATCGCCGAACAGCTGGCGGCCGTCGTGAGAGATCGGTTGACGATCACGGCCTGAGCGCCGCAGCGCGAGCCTTGCGGCGGCCTGTGATGGCACACTTGGCTCATGCCATTACAGGGAGAATACGCACCGAGCACGTCAGACTGGGCCCGCGAGCAGGCCGATACCTATGAGGCCAGTGGTGGCACAGAGGGTATCGACATGCGCGGAATGCCGGTCATCGTGCTGACCTCGGTCGGGGCCAAGTCCGGGATGCTGCGCAAGACCGCTCTGATGCGCGTCGAACACGACGGGCACTATGCGGTGGTCGCCTCGATGGGTGGCGCGCCGAAGCATCCGGTCTGGTATTACAACCTCGTGAAGAACCCGCACGTCGAACTGCAAGACGCCACCGAGAAGCACGACTACCTTGCCCGCGAGGTCTCGGGCGACGAGAAGGCGCTCTGGTGGGAGCGGGCTGTCGCGGCCTACCCGCCATACGACGACTACCAGGAGAAGACCGACCGGCAGATCCCGGTGTTCGTGCTGGAGCCCACCGAATAGGGTCTGCCAACTAGAGCTTGCGCAGCAGCACGCTCGACACCGCGTGGTCGGCACCCTTGCGCAGCACCAGTGAGGCGCGCGCCCGAGTCGGCAGTACGTTCTGCGCCAAGTTCGGCCCGTTGATCTCGCGCCAGATTGACTGTGCTCGCTGCACTGCCTCGGGCTCGCTCAACTCCGCGTAGCGGTGAAAATACGACTTGGGGTCGGTGAACGCGCCGCGCTGCAGGCGCAAGAAGCGGTCGACGTACCAGCGCTCGATGTCGCTGGTGCGGGCATCCACATAGATCGAGAAGTCGAAGAGATCGCTGACGGCGAGGCGAGTGCCCGGAGTAGGGGGCTGCAGCACGTTGAGCCCCTCGACGATCAGGATGTCGGGTTGGTGCACGACGATCTCAGCCGTTGGCACGATGTCGTAACTCAGGTGGGAGTAGAAGGGCGCCCGCACTTCGGGTGCGCCGCTTTTCACTCGGCTGACGAACCGCAGCAGGGCTCGGCGATCGTAGCTCTCGGGAAATCCCTTGCGCTGCATGAGTCCGCGTCGCTCGAGTTCGGCATTCGAGAACAGGAAGCCGTCGGTAGTGACGAGCTCGACGCGGGGCGTGTCGTCCCAGCGGCTCAGCAGCGCGCGCAGCAAGCGGGCAGTTGTGGACTTGCCGACGGCAACAGAACCTGCCACCCCGATGACAAACGGGGTCTTCTGGGCTGGCTGACGCAGGAACGCCGAGGCGGCATCGCCGGTAGCTCGCGCACCTGCTGCGTACAGGTTGAGCAGGCGACTCAACGGCACATAGACATCGGACACCTCGGTGAGGTCGAGGGTGTCGCCCAGGCCGCGGAGAAGAACGATTTCGGTCTCGGTGAGCGGCAGCGGCACGCTGGGTGCCAGGTCGGCCCAGTCGGAACGGCTGATCTCGAGGAACGGGGTCTCACCGCCGTTGTTGCCGAGGTCGGACATTCTGGTCATCGTACCGGCCTCCGGGCCGCCGGATAGAATCGATTGCATGTGTGGCATCGTGGGGTACGTCGGTCCAGGGAGCGCCATCGAGGTTCTGCTGGGCGGTCTTAAGCGGCAGGAATACCGCGGCTACGACTCGGCGGGCGTCGCGATCATCGACGATGCCGGTCTGATTGAGACACGCAAGCGAGCCGGCAAACTCGGGGTGCTGCTCGGCGACCTGGCCGAATCGACCATGGAAGACGGCCACACGGGCATTGGTCACACTCGCTGGGCGACCCACGGCGGCCCGACCGACGTCAACGCCCACCCGCACCTCGGTGACGACGGCAAGCTCGCCCTCATCCACAACGGGATCATCGAGAACTTCGCGCAGCTGAAACAAGAGGTGCTCGACGCGGGCGGGGTCTTCACCAGCGAGACCGACAGCGAGGTTGCTGCCCTGCTCGTGGGCGAGCTCTACCGCGAATGCGGCGACCTGACCGAAGCCATGCGTCGCGTCGTCACCCGCCTCGAGGGCGCATTCACCCTGCTGGTGATGCACCAGGACCAGCCCGGAGTTGTCGTCGGCGCTCGCCGTAACTCGCCGCTGGTCGTTGGCCTGGGTGATGGCGAGAACTTCTTGGGGTCGGATGTCGCGGCCTTT
>JBDUBG010000471.1:0-2672 GCA_040004215.1 Pseudolysinimonas sp.
CGGCGCACGACCAGACGAACGCTTTTTTCTCTCACGATGGCATCCGCAGGTGTGTACGGCATCGCGGGTGGCGCTCCCGGGGGTGGTCTCGCATGAATCTCTTCGGCGACGCCTTCGCGTGGATCCTCGATCCCACGCACTGGATGGGGCGCCTGGACATCTCCGGGCACCTCCTCGAACACCTCGGGGTGAGCGCGCTCTGCGTGCTGATCGCGGTGGTGATCGCCCTGCCGCTCGGTGTCGCCATCGGACATACCGGTCGAGGGCGCACCGCAGCGATTCTGACGAGCAACATCGCGCGCGCTCTCCCCACCCTCGGCCTGCTGTCGATCCTCATCCTGCTGTACGGGATTGGGCTGCTGCCGATTGCGGTGGTGCTCGTCATCCTCGCGATTCCGCCGATGTTGGCGGGCGCATACTCGGGGATCGAGTCGGTGGACCGACAGACAATCGACGCCGCACGAGCCGTCGGCATGACGGAATGGCAGATCATTTCGCGGGTCGAGATCCCGCTCGCCCTTCCCTTACTCATCGGCGGGCTGCGCGCGACGGTGTTGCAAGTCATTGCCACACTGGCGATCGCCTCGGCGTTTGCGTTTGGAGGCCTCGGGAGCTATCTGATCTCTGGCCTCGCGACCGGCGACTACACGGAAGTACTGGCGGGCGCCATTCTCATCACGGCTCTCGCTCTCGTCGTCGACGGCCTTCTCGCCGTCGTCCAACGGTTCGTCGTGCCCCGAGGCGTCGCGCTCGGCCGCTCGAACCACAATGAACCCCCCCAACGTGCGCGGGCAGTTCGTCCGCGTGCCCTCCAGGAAGGTATGCAGTCATGAAGAGGTCAAGAGGCATCATTACCGGGCTCGCGGTCGTCGCGGCAGCAGCGCTGGCCCTCACCGGGTGCTCCAGCTCGACGTCGCTCGGAGGCGGAGGCAGCGCGAGCAAGACATCGGTGGTGGTCGGTTCGGCCAACTTCCCCGAGAATGTCACGCTCGCCTACGTCTACGGCCAGGCGTTGGCAGCTGACGGCATCACGGTCACATACAAGGTGAACATCGGGGCGCGCGCGGCGTACCTCCCGGCGCTCGAGAAGGGTGAAATTGACCTGATCCCCGAGTACGCGGGAAGCATCCTGTCGTACCTCGACAAGACGGCGAATGCCAAGTCAGGAGACGAGGTAAAGTCGGCACTCGACACTGCGCTGCCGAAGGGCTTGACTGCCCTCGACTTCAGCCAGGCGGCTGACTCCGACTCGATGAACGTGACTCCGGAGTTCGCTCAGGCCAATGGCCTTACCTCGATCGCCGACCTGTCGAAGGTGTCGGGCACGGTCACGGTGGCGGCGAATCCCGAGTTCGAGACCCGTCCAGACGGCCTGCCTGGGTTGAAGAGCGTGTACGGCCTCAACAACCTCGCGTTCCAGGCGATCAGCGACGGCGGTGGCCCGGCGACGCTGAGGGCGCTGCTCGACAACACCGTGCAAGTTGCCGACATTTACAGCACCACCCCGTCGATCCTCGACAGCAAGCTGGTGACCCTGACCGACCCGAAGAACCTCTTCGCGTCGCAGCAGGTCGTCCCGGTCATCACAGCGAGCAAGGCCAGCAAGATCAGCGCCCTGCTCAACAAGGTGTCGGCCAAGCTCACCACCAAGGATCTGCTCGAGTTCAACAAGCGCACGGGCGGCGACGAGAAGGCCGACCCGAAGACGGTCGCCTCCGACTGGCTGAAGGCGAACGGCTTCACCAAGTAGCACTCGTTCCGGACGAAGGGGTGGATGCCGCGGCATCCACCCCTTTTCGGTGCCCGCGCGACGGCGAGGGGTCGCAAATGGCAGGAATCAGCTGGCTGGGATCACGGCGTAGGCGGATCCGCGGCGGGTGTGGGGTCGTCCGCGTGCTCGGCGGCCCAGTGGCGAGCCTCACGGCGCTCGATCGCTCGGCGGATCAGGAGCACCGCCACGAAGAACAGCAGCACGACGCCACCGAACAGGTAGCCGGCCCAATGCAGTTGAGCTGAGACATCGCGATAGCCACCGGCAGCAAGCGCTCCGACGGTGACGTAGGCGACGGCCCAGACGATGCACGCGGGGGCTGTCCAGGCGATGAAGCGCCGGTAACGCCACTGGGTCATGCCGACCGTGAGGGGGACCAGGGCGTGCAACACCGGCAGAAACCGCGACGCGAACACGGCGGCGCCGCCGCGACGTTCCAGGTAGCGTTCCGCGCGCACCCAGTTGCTCTCTCCGAGCCGCACTCCGAGCTTCGAAGCCCGGATGCGGTGGCCGAACCAACGCCCGAGCATGAAGCCGACGCTCTCACCAGCGAGAGATCCGCCGATGACGGCGGCGAGCATCCCGAAATACTGTGCAGGGTTGCTGACGCCCGTGCTGGCCACCAGCACAATCGTGTCACCCGGCACGATCAACCCGACCAGGATCGTCGTCTCGCAGAACATTCCGAGCGCAGCGAGAAGTGAACGGGTGATGGGGTCAACGTCCTGGACGATCCCGAGAATCCAGCCGAGCGGATCGATCACGCTGGCTCCGGCTGCTGTGTGGGTGTGGATGCCACTGGCAGCGGTTTGCGCAGGGCGTCGAGCCGTGCGCGCCACAGTTCGAGTCGTCCGGGACGCTCGGCGGTGGCAGGACCGTCGATCCACTTCGTCACGATCCG
>JBDUBG010000393.1:0-8926 GCA_040004215.1 Pseudolysinimonas sp.
CGTAGTTCATGATCTCTGCGCCACCGGACTTGAGGGTCTGCAGTGCGGAGTCAGCGGAGCCGAGTACCTGGTAGGTGACCGAGTTGAGGTACGGCTCGCCCTTGACCCAGTACTTCGGGTTCTTGACGAGGTGGAGCGACTGACCGATGACCTGCTTGTCGAACATGAAAGGTCCGGTGCCGACGGGGTTCAGGCCGTACTGGTTGCCGAACTTCTGGATCGCTGTGGGCGAGGCCATGAAGCCGATCGCTGTGCTTGCGAGTGCCGACAAGATTGACTCGTCGGGTGCGGTGAACTTGAATACGGCGGTGAGGGGGTCTGGCGTTTCAACCGTGGTTCCCTTGGGCAGGTTGCCTGCCTCGCCAGCGCGCTGGTTCGGGTCGAGCTGGCGCGCGATGTTGAACTTCACAGCCTCAGAGTTGAAGGGCGTGCCATCGGTGAACATCACCCCGTCGCGCAGATGGAAGGTCCACGAGAGACCGTCGGCGCTTTCCTCCCACGACTTCGCGAGCCACGGGATGACGTTCCCTTTCGGGTCCATCCGGACCATGCTGTCGTAGATCGAACTGAGCAGATCCTTGATAGGGGTTACCTGCGGGGCGGCGATATCAAGATGAGACCAGCTGCGACCGCTGACCACGATCGTGGCGTCGCCGCCAGCGACGGGCTTGCTTGAGGATGAAGTTGAGGGGCTCGGAGCTGCTCCACCGGCACAGCCAGCCAAGAGCAGTGCCGCGGCTGTCACCAGCGCCGTTGCTGCGAGACGTACACGCATTTGTGTTCTCCATTCGGACACACTTGGGAAGGACTACAGGTGACTCGGATGGTATACAGTCGGCCGAAGTCCTGTCAAGCGCTGCGTGCCTGCTGTTGTGAAGCTGTGTACGGTATGCCTTGGTTGAGCAGTACCGCCGCAACGCTCGAGAAGAGATCCTCATATGTCGCACATGTCGAACTCCTACGGTGCCGACGAATCCGCGTTGACTCCGCGGAAGCTCGGCGCAACCCACCAGCCACTCCGGGAGCAGGTTCGGGACTTCATCCGCGACCGCATCGTCCGGGGTGAGTTCGTCCCGGGTGACCGTATCGTCGAGCGCGTCCTCGCCGACGAGCTGGGCGTCTCGCGCGTTCCGGTCCGCGAGGCGCTCAACCTTCTCAAAGGCGAAGGGTTCGTGCAGGACGTCCCGCGTCGCGGAGTCATCGTCACCGTGCTGACTCGCGATGACCTCGACGACCTCTTCGAGGTGCGTGAAGCGCTCGAAGTGCATGGCGCCCGACTGGCGAGCCTCCGGGCGACGCCCGAGGAGATCGCAGCGCTCACAGAAATTGCGGAGGGTGCTGAGGCGGCGCGCTCCGCGGGAGACCTCGAGCGCATGGCGGACCTCAACCAGGCCTTTCACGACGCGATCCCTCGTCTTGCGCACAATCGCGCGCTCGCCTCGACGCTGGAACCGCTCGAGGGCCGCCTGCATTGGGTACTGCGCCAGAATCGCTCCCCGCAACTGCTCATGGCGGAGCACGCCGAGCTTGTCGCCGCCATCACCGCGCACGACCCCGAACGCGCGGCGGATGTGGCGCGCCGCCACGTCCACACGAGCCGGTCGATCTGCCTCGAGCTGATGTTCGGCGAGCGCGACTGACGTGCAGCGGGGTGGCACGACCAACCGATGATCAGGTTTCCCCACCCGCGACCCCGACTCAGGCATGCGATCATTTTGGGCTATCGCATGCTGTATACCATCTGCTACAGTCGGCACGCATCCCAGCCGTTCGAACAACCCAGGAAGACAAGGTGGTGACAGGTGAGCGCCAGAACGACGTCCCAACCTTCATTGCTCGAAGCGGCGGCGAACGGCGAGCGAGCTCAGCTCGAAGCGCTCGTGGCCGCAGGTGCCGATCTCAATGAGATCGACCGACACGGGCGCTCGCCGATCATGGTCGCTGCGCTCGGACGGCACTACGACGTCGTGCAGTCTCTGGTAGATCGGGGTGCCGATTTCGACCTTCAGGACCGGGTCTGTCTCAATCCATTTCTGCTCGGATGCACGTCGGGCGACCTCGCCCTGGTCACTCTCATGCTCGATGCGGGTACGGATCTCACCCGGGTCACCCGCTTCGGCGGAAACGGCATTACCCCCGCGAGCGAGAAGGGCTTCCTCGACATCGTCGAGAAGCTGCTTGCCGACACCGACATCAACGTCAACCACACGAACTGGGTCGGATGGACCCCCCTCATCGAGGCGATCATCCTCAATGACGGTGGGCCGCGGCAGCAGCGAATTGTCACGCTCCTTCTTGAACACGGCGCCGATCCCCTGATGACCGACAAATACGGTGTCACGCCCCGCGCACTCGCCGAACAGCACGAGTACAGCGAGATCGCAGCTCTGCTCGCCTCGTTCGGAGGCTAACTCCCCACTCTCAGATCACGACGAGGTGATTCGGGAGCGAGTTGAGTTCTTCGACGCCGTGGTCAGAGAGCAGCACCGTCCCTCCGATGCACACCCTCTCCGCATTGAGCACCGCGTTCGGCTCGAAGGCGAATGCGTGCCCGACCTCGATGACGAAATCACCGTCGAGGCCGACACCTTTCGGGAGTTGCGGCAAGCTGGCGAGACCGGGGTCGACATCAGGGTGCAGCCGGGTCGCGCTGTTGTAGATCGGAGGCACCGTCTGGACCATGGGGCCCGTGTTCCAGGTCTTCGACGCGAGGAGGGGCTCCTCCATGATCGCGGCGAGCTCGGAAAAGCGCATCCCGGGTCGCAGCGCTGCAAGCCCGGCTTCATACGACTCTCGACAGACCGACTCAAGGGAGCGGATCCCCGCGCTCGGCTCACCGAACTGCACCGCCATCTGCTGCTGCGCCTCGAATCCGCCGTAGAACGCGAAGATCTCCGCCGAAATCATGTCGCCCGGGCGCATCGATCGCGGTGCCCCACCCATTGCGAACCACTCCGGCACCGTCCACGCGAACATCGACTCACCGGCACGCTCGAGCATGAACGGTGCGCGCACCCAACCGCCACCTCCGATGATCGCTTGGAAGGATGCCGCGGCGATCTCGTGCTCGTTGCGACCGTCGCGCGCCGCCTGGGCGAAGGCTTCGCAGCCGCGTTCCCCGAGTTCCGCCGCCTTGCGGACCAGCACCTGCTCCTCTGGACTGAAGATGATCGCCAGTGACTCGTAGGCATCCGCGATATCAGTCCATTGCACGTCGGGCATCGCCCCGAGTACCCGCTGCCAGGTCGTGTGCGAGATGATCCCTGCCCATTCGCCGACGGCACGACTCGTGAGCCCCACAATGCCGAGCCGAGCCCCGCTCAGCCCGCGCTCGGTGAGGCGTGCGGCGAGATTCGCGATGCCGTCGCCAGCGACCCAATCCGTGACCCACCGCTCCCAGCGCTGGCCGGGGACGTCGTAGTGGTCGAGTGGCACATCACCCAGGAACATCACCGGATCGTCCTCGAGCGTCAGCAGCATCACCGCTTTTCGCGCCTCGTTGCTCAAATACGAGTCAGGCGCGTTCCGGCCGGCCCCGAAGATGACGACTCCGTCGAGTTGCTGCTCGACGAGAAGATCGCGGACAGCTCGCCAGCGACGATCGCGTTCTGCGAGGGACAGTGTGGGGTATTCAACGGTCATGGTTACTCCTTGTTCGATTCGATGAGCTGGGTGCGGAGGCGCCGCAATGCTGCTGCACTGCGTTCGAGGAATTCGAGCGGCTCTCCGGGTGCAACGGGGCCACGAAGAGTTTCGAGATCCGGCGCATGGCTCTCCCCCGCTCGGTGTTCATAGTCGGCCGCGAGGGCGAATAACTCATCGCGCTCCGCGTCGACCATGTCGGGATGCCCGGGTCGCCAGCGTTCATCGGAGAACGGGATAGGCATTTCGGCGCGGCCCGAGATGATGCCCTCGATCGAGAGCATGGGCGCCGCGGGGGCGAGGGCCGACAAAACCGCAGGCCAATCGACGACTCCCTCTCCCACGGGTAACAGGAATCGCGCCAGGCCACCCGGTATGCGCCAGAGTCCAACATCCCGCACATGTGTGGCCCGGACATAGGGGGCAACTCGCCGGGCCGCGGCGACGACCGATTCGCCGCGCACAAACACGTTCGCGGTGTCGAAGGTGATACCCAGCACATCGGGCCCCACCTCCTCGACCAGCCGCACCAGTTCGAAGCTGGTGATTTCTTCATGGGTCTCAATGTTCAGATGCGTGTCGTGGGCACGGAGAACAGGGGCGAGGTCGTGCAAGAACGTGGCGGTCGCGGCGAGCTGCACCGGCCAGTCGACGTCGGTGCGGAAGCGATCGAAGGCAGAGAGCCCGAGCGCAGCAAGTTTGAACTGGTAATTGCTCAGCGCGCTCCAGAGCTCGTGGATCCCGACCTCCGCTGCGGCCTCGATCATGCGGGTCTGCGCGAGAAGGTAGTCGCCGCCGCCCAGCGCACGGATGTGCGGAGCCTCCGGGGTCGAGAAGGGATTCACCTTGCCAATCCCCGCCTCGATCCGCAGCCCGAGCTCGGCCGCTCGATCAACGACGTCTCGGAGCTCGCCGGCATCCAGCGTCGGGCTGAGGTCGAGCAGCGAGCGGAAAAACACTCCCTCCAGCCCGATATCGGCGGCGCGCTCGAGCAGCGTCGCCACCGGGATGTCGTTTACTCCCGGGAACTTTGCGCTGTCGACGCCGATACGCATGAGCTCAGCTCGCCGCCGTCGCGATCGACTCATCGTTTTCCAAGTCGATGAGGCCATGGGCGAAGACATTGCGCGGGTCGTACTGCAACTTAACCTGAACAAGCCGGTCGTACTTTTCGCCATAGATGGCCCGACCCCCGACGGCGTCGCTGTGCTCGGATGTGAAGTTGACGTAGCTGCCGTTCTCCCACGGTTCGACCGCATGCGAGAAGCGCTTGACCCAGCTCACCAACTCCGGGCGCTCGTCCGGGTATTCCCAGTCGGCTCCGATGTTCCCCGCCCAGCGGGAATGGATTCCTGACGTCGAATTATTTGAGTGTTCACGCGGCGTGAGCTTTCCCGCGATGAGTTCAAAGGGACACATCACCTGGTGAGTGATGAATGAGCTCGAGTTGAGTGACCGGCCGGGATACTCGTCGGCGTACTTGATCGCTGTGTCGATGAGCTCGTCGGGCAGTTCGCCGAACGCCAGGTGTCGCCAATAGTGCCGGAGTCCGTATCGGAACTCATCGTCCGTCGCGTGTTGAAGAGTGACGTGCGGAATGGTCCGAACGGTCGTGTACAGCGGCTCGCCGTGATCGAAGATCGGTGCGGTGAGCTCCTCCTCCGCCGCCGGGTCGCTGTAGGTCACGGTCGCGACCGAGATGATCGGCTGGCCGCGGTGGGCGGCCGGCAACTGGCTCCAGTACGGCGGGCAGCGGTAGAGCCGGACGTACGTCGTCACGCTGTCGGGCATCGCTGGCCCCAGATCACGGAACTGCTGAAGGATCTCCTTGCGACGATCCGCCGGGAAGAGCGCGAGACGGACAGTCGCGAGGCCCGGGAGTTTGACGTAACGGAAGACGAACTCTGTGGCGATCCCGAAGTTGTGTCCTGCACCCTTCAGCGCCCAGAACAGTTCGGGCTCATTCTCGTCATTCACCCGCCGAATCTCACCGTCAGCGGTGACGATCTCGACCTCCTGAAGGTGGTCGACGGTTGCACCGAACAATCGTGAAAGGTAGCCGATGCCGCCGCCGAGCGTGAGTCCGGCGACGCCGGTGTGCGAGACGACACCCGCCGGGAGTGCCACGTTGAATGGCTCAGCGGCGCGGTCGACATCACCCCAGCGGCAGCCGCCGCCGACGGTGAGCGTCCCCGCTTCGGTGTCGACCTTAACGGTGCGCATCAGGCCGGTGTCGATGAGGACGCTGCCGTCGGCGACCGCGGTGCCGGCAAGGTTGTGACCGCCGCCGCGAACGGTAATCGAAACATCCCGCTCGACGCACCAACGGAGAGCCGCCGCGGCGTCGCTCGCCGTCGCGCATCGCACGATCGCGATCGGATGCTGGTCAACGTCCGCGTTCCAGACGCGTCGCAATGACTCGTATCCTGCCTCGCCGGGAAGGACGACGTCGCACTCCACGGCTCCGCGAAGATTCTCGATGTCGAGCATGGGTTCTCCTTCTACGTTCTTTCGTTCACGCGCTCGGTGCCGGGTCGTGCGCCGGGGTGAGCGGGGCGTTCCCCTCGACGAGTAGACGCAAGGCTTGCAACGATTGCGACAGGAAGTCGCGGTACTCCGGTGCGGGCGTCGCCGCGAGATCGGGCGAGCTGCCGTCGGCGAATCGCTCGGCGGTCTGGTCGGCGAGGGCCTGAAGCTCAGCGAGCTCCGGCTCCGAAAGGTCAGGGTCGGAGGCGCGCCAGCGCGGATCGCCTGGCTGGAGGAGCATGTCGGCGCGACTACGGCCGATGGCCTCGATGCAGAGATCGACGTCGTCGCGGCCGAGGAGAAGGGGGAGCAGCCTGTCCCACGCGATTTGTCCCTGGCCGATGGGTGTGAGCAGCCGCGAGATGCCGTCAGCCCGCGGAACGAGTACGACATCCCGGAGATGTGTCAGGTGCGTGAAAGGGGCTACCCGCTGGGATCCCGCGATCACCGATTCGCCGCGCACCGGCAGATTCGCCGGGTCGAGGCAGATCCCGATGATGTCAGCGCCGTGCCTCTCGACGAAGACAAGCAACTCACGGGTGGTGATCTCTTCGTGAGTTTCGATGTTGAGTCTGACCCCTTCAGCGCGCAAGGTCGGTGCGAGCTTGTCGATGAACCGGGACGTCGCGTCGAGCTGTGCCGGCCAGGCGACGTCGGTGCGGAAGCGGTCGAAGCAGTACGGGGCCGGATACGCCATCTTGAACGAGCCGACGGCCGTCCAGACCTCGTTCCAGCCGTAGCTGGCGCAGATCCGAATCATCCGCTCCATGCCAGCAAGGTAGCTTCCCGCGCCCAGGCTGCGGACACGAGGGAGCTCCGCGGTCGAATAGGGATTGATCTTGCCGATTCCCATCCGGACAAAGAGGCCGAGCGCCTGACTCGTCCGGTGAAAGGCCGCGAGATCGTCGGCGTCAAGCTCAGGGAATGCCTCGTCGAGGGTGCGCACCAGGAGGCCGTCGAGCCCCAGGCCAACAATCTCGTCGAGGGTCGCGAGCGGGCTGGCCGCGAGCTGGCAGGAGCCATCCTGGAACTTCAGATCTGCACCGATCCGGCTCATTGCTGCCTTTCCTGCTCAAGCTCCGTCGCCACGTCGGATACAACCCCGTGATGGTATACAGCATGCCTATAGCGGTTGTCACTGTCAAGCGGCCCATGGTCCCGCCGGAGCACCGCTGAGATCACGGCACGAGCTCACTGGCGAGCGCACGCAACGCTGCCGCGAAGGCTTCGACCGGCGGGTGCGTGATTCCGGCACCGATCATGCCGATGCCTGGCTCACGGTGGGCGATCGCAGTATTGATAATCGGCAGGATGCCCGTCTCCATGACCTTTCGGACGTCGATCCCGGTAGGCACGCCCATGAAGTCGAGCGCCGGAATCGTCACGTTGGGGTTGTTGCCGGTGGTGATCGAGGTCATCGCCAGCGAGTACTCCATCGCCTCCGCGACGGTACCGCCCACGAGAGCGACGATCGCGGGTGCCGCTGCCATGGCGAAGCCACCGATGCCGTAGGTCTCGGTGATCGCCGAGTCCCCCATATCGAGCCCGGAGTCAGCCGGGGTGTAGCCGGCGAACATCGGACCGATGACCTGCTGGGCGGGGCCGGTGAACCAGCGGCCGGGCAGACCCGCGACACGGATGCCGAACTCGACCCCATTGCGCGCCATCGCGGTGACGACCGTTGAGTGCTCGATCCCATTCGCGGCATCGAGTGCGGCCTTCGCTGTCACCATCCACGTGGGACCGGAGAAGTAGTCGGAGGATGCGACGAAATCGAACACCTCGCGCTTCTCTCTCGTCGTGAAGTCGCTCTCCAGGATGTAGGGAGCGAGGGCCTGGATAAGGAGAGTCGTCCCTGCAACATTCCGGTTGTGTGCCTCGTCGCCCATGTGCAGCGCCTGCGAGAGCATCAGTCGCAGGTCGATGCCGTCCGTGTTGAGCGCCATCGCGCCCGCGAGCACGGGGCCGAAGACATCGCGCATCCAACGCAGCCGGTCAATGACCGACTGGTCGTTCGCCCCGAACCTCAGGATCTTTGACAGTTGCTCAGAGAGATTCGTGAAGGCGAGGTTGCCATGTGCACGGTTGCGCACCTGGTGCACCCACATGCTCGCGCTGGTCACCCCCGCCATCGAGCCGACCGACTGGTGCTCATGACAGGGAGCGAAGGTGATGTCGCCTGACCGCGCGAGCTCGGCCGCTTCGTCGAGGTCTCGTGCGAGGCCTTCGAAGACAAGGGCTCCCGTGACAGCGCCCTGCATCGGCCCGGACATACGAGGAAAGTCGATGGGGGGGCCCGCGTGCAGGATCGTGGTCTTTGTCATCCCGGGGATGGTGTCGATGGCCTGGCCGAACCCCTCCAGGAAGGGCTGTGCCGCGAAAATGCGGCCCAGTGCCTCCTGGTTCGCGGCCTCGATCCGATCGGAGACCCCCGGGCGCTCGAGCCGGCTGAGGGCCGCGATGAGCTCAGGATCGCCGCCGCCCGGCGGGGTCCAGTCCATGAGGACCGGCCGTACTCCTTGAGCAATCAGGTCGTCGGCGAACAGCTCAAGACCAAGGTTGACCGGCGTGAGTTCAGCGTGGAACAGCTCGTCGATGGGCATCAGTGGTCATTCTTCCCGACGAATTCTCGGGCGAGGAGACCGAGGTTGGTGGAGGATGAGGCGATCGTCACGCCGGCAGCCTCGAGCTTGCCGATCTGCGTGGCGAGCGCCGGAGTGTCGAGGTCGGTGCCGAGCACATAGCCCAGGACCTCCAG
>JBDUBG010000074.1:0-8907 GCA_040004215.1 Pseudolysinimonas sp.
CACCGGCGGGAAGCTCGGCCTGCTGCAGAATCTCGGCGAACAGCAGCGCGCTGAGCGGGGTCGTCTCGGCGGGCTTGAGCACGACCGTGTTGCCGGCCGCGAGCGCCGGGGCGATCTTCCAGGCGAGCATCAGCAGCGGAAAGTTCCACGGGATGATCTGGGCGGCAACGCCGAGCGCCCTCGGGTTCGCGCCGAGGCCGGCATGATCCAGCTTGTCTGCCCAGCCCGCGTAATAGAAGAACCAGGCCGCGACGAGCGGCACGTCGACATCGCGGCTCTCTTTGATCGGCTTGCCGTTGTCGAGGCTCTCGGCAACCGCCAGTTCACGGGCGCGCTCTTGCACGAGCCGCGCGATCCGGAACAGATACTTGCCACGGTCGGCTCCGCTGAGCTTCGACCAGGTCTTCTCGTACGCCCGACGGGCGGCGGCGACCGCGACATCCACGTCTTTCGCCGTTGCCGTCGCGATCTCGGCGATGTGCTTCTCGGTCGCGGGCGAGATCGACGCGAACGGCGTGCCGTGCCCCTTCACGAATGCCCCGTCGATGAACAGGCCATAGCTCTTCTGCAGGTGCAGGATGCTGGTCGACTCTGGCGCTGGCGCGTAGTCGAGGAAGCCGGACGGGCTGGCGGGGATGATCTCAGACATGGGCGCTCTCAGTCGATCGTGACGTAGTCGGGGCCGCTGTAGTGGCCGGTGGTGAGCTTCTGGCGCTGCAGCAGCACGTCGTTGAGCAGGCTCGACGCTCCGAAGCGGAACAGGTGGGGCTGCAACCACTGCTCCCCCACGGTTTCGGCCACGGTCACGAGGTACTTGATTGCATCTTTCGAGGTGCGGATGCCGCCGGCTGGCTTCACGCCGACCCTCTCGCCGGTGAGGCGATACCAGTCGCGCACGACCTCGAGCATCAGCAGGGTGACGGGAAGTGTCGCCGCCGGGGCCACCTTGCCCGTCGAGGTCGTGATGAAGTCGCCCCCAGCCAAGATCGCGAGCCAGGATGCCCGGCGCACGTTGTCATAGGTGGTCAGCTCGCCGGTCTCGAGAATCACCTTCAGGCTGGCGTAGCTGCCGTCCTCGCGGCGGCACGCCTCTTTGACGGCGACGATCTGCTCGAAGACGTCGCCGTAGCGGCCAGCCAGGAAGGCGCCACGGTCGATCACCATGTCGATCTCGTCTGCCCCGTTCGACACGGCATCTGCGGTGTCAGCGAGCTTCACTCTGAGGCTCGCGCGACCGCTCGGGAACGCCGTCGCCACCGCGGCGACCGAGACCAGGCCACTGCGTTCGACGCCATTGCCGGGATCGCCGTGGGCCGCCCCGAGGGCCGCCACCGCATCCGGGACCATGTCGCCGTAGACGCAGACGGCCGCAACGCGCGGAGCGCTCAGATCGGAGGGGTCAGGGGTCAACGCTTTCGCGACCAGCGAGCGCACCTTGCCGCTGGTGTCAGCGCCCTCGAGCGTGGTGAGGTCGATCAGTTCGATGATCTTGTCGAGCGCCCACGCCTTCGACGTGGTCTTAATGGAACGGGTGCCGAGCCCGGCGGCGCGTTGCTCGAGGCCGACAGCGTCAACGCCGCTGAGCCCCTCTAGGTGCAGGCGCAGGCTGCGTTCGGTGAGGTCACCGCCGAGCAGTCGCACCGCGCGCTCAGCCGGAGCGAGAGCCACCGCGGCGGGGGTTGCCCCGGCGAAGGAAGGTGTCGAGTGCATCCGACGAGTCTAGTTCGCGCCCTCGTTGCTAGCTCGGAAGCGCCGGTCGGCAGCAGCCAGCTCGTCTCGCCAGACAGTCGGATGCCCGCGCAGCAAGTTTTCGAGCTGATCGAGCCGACCCTCCCAGCTCTGGCGCAGCGCGCCGCCGAACCGTGGATCGGCCAATTGCGCATCGAGGGTGATCAGCGACGACGAGTCGCGCGTACCGCCATCGCGTTCGACGAGAGCAAACCGAAGCTCGCCCAGCTCGTCACTTCGAACCCGCAGGATGCCATCGACGCCCGGCGCCGGATCAACGCGCTCGCGCAGCTCGACCGCTGGCTCGCCGTCCACCAGGCGCAGCGCAGGATGCAGCCAGCCCTCGACCAGCACCGGATCAACCAGCGCGTCCCACACGATGACGCGCGGCAGGTCAATGACCCGTTCAATCCGCACCGTTAGCTCCACGGCGTCAGCCTAGGACGGACGACCGGCGTCGGGCTGAACCGCGCCGCCGGGCCAGCCACCTGGCTCGCTACGCTTGCCGCTATGACCTCCGCGACCCCCACCGTGGCTCTCGCCCTCGATCTGGGTGGCACCAAAGTGGAGGCCGGGTTGGTCGATCCGGCTGGGGCGATCCTGCCCGGCACGCGCTTTCGGCAGCCGACTGGGGCGACGCGGAGTTCGGATGAGCTCGCGGCATCCATCGACGCCGTTGTTCGCGAAACCCTCGCGACGCTGCCCACCGACACGGAGCTGATCGGCGTGGGCATCGGGTCGGCAGGGCCGATCGTCGTGCGCGACGGGGCCGTCTCGCCCCTGAACCTGCCTGCGTGGCGTCGTTACCCGCTTCGCGCGCAGGTGCGAGCGCAGGTGCACGCGTTGGTGCAGAATCTGGTGCCCGATGTGCCGATCACCCTGCGCATGGACGGTCTCTGCATCACACTGGCCGAACACTGGATCGGCGCAGCGCAGGGCGTTGACAACGTGATGGGCATGGTCGTGTCGACGGGCATCGGTGGCGGGTTGATTCTCGGCGGTCACACCGTCGCCGGCCCCAGCGGCAACGCCGGACACATCGGTCATGTCGAGGTCGCCGGGTTCGACGACCCATGCCCCTGTGGCGGCCACGGCTGCCTGGAGGCGATCGCGTCGGGTCCGCACACCGTCGCCTGGGCGCGCACCCAAGGCTTCGACGGCAGCACAGGCGAAGAGCTGGGGGCGGCATACGCGGCCGGCGACGATGCGGCAATCCGCGCCGTCAGGAGGTCGGGCCTGGCGATCGGGCGAGCCATCGCCTCGGCCACTGCCCTGGTCGACCTCGAGCTGGTGGCGATTGGCGGCGGGTTCTCGCACGTCACGCCGGATCTCTTCGACTTCATCCGCGAACCGATCGCCGAACGGCACGAGTTCGACTACATCCGCGCGGTGCGGGTGGTGCCGTCTGGGCTCTCCGGCGACGGGCCGCTCATCGGGGCTGCGGCCCTCATCCATCGAGCCGAGTTGGTCCCACCGGCCTGATTCAGCCCAGCGCTCGCCGGGCAGACCGCGCTGCCAGCTCGTCTTCGACAAAGCGGTGCCGAGCCAACAGAACAACGGCGGGCGCTTCGAGCGCAAGGCAGACGACGATCGTCACCACGAGCGGAACGCCCCACCCTGCTGTCGCGTCGTGAAGAAGCCCGACGACGATCGGCCCGAGGGCTCCGATGCCGTAGCCGATGCCCTGCACGAACCCGCTGAGCGCCACCGTGCCTTCCGGTGTTCTCGTGCGCAGGTTGATGAGGGCAAGGACCAACGGGAACAGCAGCGGGCTGAGCCCGGCCAGCACCGTCCACAGCACGGGCGCGGCAGCCGGCGCGAGCAGCAGCCCTCCCCAGCCGCCGAGCAGCAGCAGGAGTGCGGCGACCAGCACGGGAGTGATGTTGGTCAACCGGGCGGCCAGCATCGGCGCGAAGATGCCGTTCGGAATCCCCGTGATTGCCCAGAGTGCGAGCAGGGTCCCTGCGGTTGCATGCGAGACTCCCGCCGTGTCGACCAGGATCGACGGCAACCACGCGAACGACGCGTAGGCAAGGAACGATGCGGCGCCAAAGGTACCCGCCATAGCCCAGGCGATCGGCGAACGCGGCATTTTGCCGACGAGGGCTGGCTCCGGTGTGGCGAGCTCAGCCTCAGTCGGCTCGTCGCGCACCCGCGCTCGGCGTTCTCGGCGCAGCATCACGATCCAGGGAACCGCCGCGGTTGCCGCCACCACGAACCAGATACCCAGCGAGACCCGCCAGCCGGCCGAGTCTGCGACCGGCACTGCGATCAACGCCGGGATCGAGGAGCCCAACGACAGCATGGTGATGTAGACCGCGGTGATCACGCCGATCCGGTCGGGGAAGTAGCGCTTCACGATGGGCGGGAGCAGCACGTTTGTCACGCCGACTGCGAGCAAGGTCACCACGGTCGCTCCCAGAAGCACCTCCGCTGAAGGGGCGAGCGTTCGCCCCAAGTGGCCGAGCAGCATCACAGCGATCGCCAGCAGCAGCGTACGGTCGAGTCCCACTCGGCGCGAGATCGCCGGTGCCAGCAGGCCGCCGCCGGCGAAGGCGACGGGGGGAACAGCACCGAGCAGGCTGACGGTCACTGCCGAGAGCGGGATGTCGTGCGAGATCTGACCCAGAATCGGCGAGATCGCCGAGACAGCGGTCCGCAGACTCAGCGCGACCAAGACGATCCCGACGAAGGCCACGACGCGGCCCATCCAGAGTGAGCGAATCACCGAGCTACTGCCTCACGCAGGCTCGGCGGATGCCGCCGGGGCTGACGATGAATCCGACAGTGACTCGTGTGCCAGAATGCCCCGGATCCGCTCGTCATCATCGTGCAGCTGGGCGACCAGGGCATCGACAGAGTCAAACTTGTTCATCGCCCGCAGGTAGTCGACGAACTGCAACTCGAGTGGCTTGTCATAGAGGTCGATGTGCTGGTCGAACAAGTGCGTCTCGACCTGATGCTGCGGGATGCCATCGAAGGTTGGATTGTTGCCGATCGAAGTGGCAGCGCCGTAGCGAACGCCGTCGACCAACGCCCAGGTGGCGTACACCCCGTCCGCCGGCAGAAATCCATCGATCTTCGGGTCAAGATTTGCCGTCGGATAGCCGAGCTCGCGCCCACGCTGCTCGCCGTGCACCACCGTGGAGCGAATGCTCGGCAGCCGCCCGAGCAGCTGTGACGCCTCGCGAACCCGGCCCTCGGTGAGAAGTTCTCGCACCCAGGTCGACGAGGCGCGGCGCGCGCCCGAGAGAGCGTCGACCTGTACGTCGTGCATGATGACGACGTCGAAGCCGTGTCTGACGCCGAGCTCTCGCAGCAATGACACGTCGCCGGCACCGCGTGCCCCGAAGCGGAAGTCAGCGCCGCACAAGATGAGCTGAGCGTGCAGTGCGCCGATGAGCACCTCATCGACAAAGTACTCCGGCGGCTCGTCGGCCAACTGTTTGTCGAAATGCAGCGTCAACGTCGCGTCAACCCCCGCGCCCGCAAGCAGTTCAAGCTTCTGCTCGTTGCCGACCAGCGAATCTGGACACTTCTCGGGCGCCAGCAATCTCAGCGGATTCCGGTCGAAGGTGACCACCGTCGCGGCCAGCCCTCGCTCGTCGGCGAGCTCGCGCAGCTGACGCAGCACACGGGTATGCCCGAGGTGCAGACCGTCGAACTTGCCGATGGTCACCGCAGACGGCCCGAATCCAGGGGGCACTTCGCTGAGACCGTTGAAGGAGTGCACCGTCAGACCTTCGCACTCGACGGGATGCGACTGCCGCTGCCGCTCCGGCGCAAGTAGAGCAATCCGAGAACCGGCAACACCAGGGGCACCAGCAGATAGCCGGCTCCGTATGCGCTCCAGACGGTCGAGTCGCGACCGAAGGGGTCAAGCGAGTCGAGCCCCAGCAGAGCGGGGGCAATCAGGCTGATGGTGCCGACCACCAGCACGCCAACCAGCTCGATGCTGATGGTGATCCACGCCAGCCTGCGCAACCGGGCACCGAGTGCGATCGTCGCCACGATGTAGATCACCCCCGAGAAGGCAGAGAGCAGGAATGCCACCGGTGCCTCACCGAAGCGGTCGATGATCTGGAACACCGAGCGCCCGGTCGCCGCGAGCGCCAGGATCGCGTAGACAGCCACCAGCACACGGCCAACTCCGCTCCCTCGGCGCCGCACCGCGACGGTCGGGGAGTCAGGGGTTTCGGTGTTCTGCGTGCCAGACATCGCCGCCCAGACTATCCGAGGCATCCGTCCCGCCGCCTGACACCGACAGCCGCGCTCAGTTCAGTTGAAGCGCCCAGATCTGCTCCATTCTGACCACCATCACGGCGATCGCGAATGCCGCGACGCCGAGCACCACGGTGCTCCAGCGCGTGCGTTCGATCAGCGCCCAGAACACGGCAAGCGGGGGGATCAGCAGTGCGCTGATCAGATAGACGTAGAACTCCGGCACGCTTCCGGTCGGGTGGTTACCGAGGCCGGGCGCGATGATCGCGATCACCAGCTGGGCGAGTAGCAGCACCTCAACGACGACGAGGGCGCCGAGCGTCACGTCATTGGGCCGGCGCCCGGCCAGACCGACCACCACGCAGAGCAGTCCGGCTGCGCACGCGACGATCGCTTGGGCGACCGTGAATCCGTAGATCATGCCAGCACCTCGGCAGTGGGAAAGTTGACGAGGACCCGCGCGACACCGTGACGAATCGAAACCAGACCCGCGAGACGGCCGGATGGCGCGAGCGCAGCCACCACCGCGGCGTCGGGGCTGTCCCCCGCGAGTTCGGCAATCTGCAGCTTCTTGCCCTGGGTGAGGGCGGTGAGCTGCTCGCCAGACAAGTGGATGCTCGGAAACAGCTGCCCGGCCACCGCAGTGGGCGCTCGCAGCGACTCGAGGGTGATCGCATCGGCCGGCGCAGCATCCACGACCTCGAACGGGCCGACAGCAGTGCGTCGCAGAGCGGTCAGGTAGCCCCCGACACCGAGGGCGGCGCCCAGGTCTCTGGCAAGGGCGCGAATGTAGGTGCCAGACGAACAGTCGACCACCACGTCGAGATCGAGGAGTGGTCCGTCGCTTCGTGACCCCAGCAGCTCGAAGCGCGATACCGTCACCGTCCGCGCGGAAAGAGCAACCTCTTCGCCGGCGCGAGCACGCTCGTAGGAACGCCGGCCATCCACCTTGATCGCGCTGAACGTCGACGGGACCTGCTGAATCTCGCCGGTGAGCGCCGCAATCGCATTCTCGATGGCCTCCCCCGTGACGTCCGAGGCGCTGACCGGCTCAGACAGCTCGCCCTCGGCGTCATCGGTCGTCGAGCTCTGCCCGAGTCGGATCGTCGCGGTGTACTGCTTGCCCAGACCCACCAGATACGTCAACAACCGCGTCGAACTGTCGACCCCGAGGACCAGCAGGCCGGTCGCCATGGGATCGAGCGTTCCGGCGTGGCCGACTTTGCGAGTGCCGAGCGCACGTCGCGCTCGCGCGACCACGTCGTGACTCGTGATGCCGCGGGGCTTGTCGACGAACAGGATGCCGGAGCTCACGCGGGCTTCGACTCGGCGTTGAGGTCGAGGAGCAGGTCGAGCTTGTTCGGCATCGCGGTCTCGAGCAGGTCGACGGCGCACGGGTCGCCGGCCGAGTACTCATCCGCCATCCGCAATCCGACCATGGTGTTCAACATCATGCCGTGCGCGAGAAACAGATCAGTCTCTTCGGCAGACAACCCCGCCTCGAATCTCAGGAACTTGTACACCTCGAGAAACCCCTCGCGGGCCGCCTTACCGATCACTGGATCAGATCCGAGGATGAAGGCGTGCATCAGGCTGAGGAGCAAGCCGCGGTCGGTGAGCAGGTCGGCATACGCGCGCCCGAACCGAATGCCGGGGTACTCGGCGATGCCTTCTGGCAGCGGCGAGGTGTCAACCAGTGCCGCACGAAACGCGTCAAGCAACTTGCCGAGCGCGCGCTGCAGCACCTCGAGGAACAACACCTCTTTCGTGCCGAACATGCGCACAACGTATGGCTGGCTCACGCCGGCCGTCCGGGCGATGGCGTCGGTCGTGGCGCCGAAGTATCCCCGCTCACCGAACACCTCGGTCGCCGCCTGCAGGATCAACTCGCGACGGTCCTCGGCGCGCATCCTGGTGGCTGGTTCTGTGAGTTTTTCGGGCAGTGTTGTGGTCACGCTTGACATGGTATCAACTGATTACTAATGTGCACATGTAATCATTCGATAACTTCTTAGGGAGTCGCTTCATGACCACCATCGCCCCCGCCACGCGGCGGATTCCGTTCGCTCTGGCTCTGCTGGCCACCGGCATCCCGATGTTCATGGCCACTCTCGACAACCTCGTCATGACGAATGCCCTCCCGGTGCTGCACAACGAGTTGCATGCATCGGTCGAAGAACTGCAGTGGTTCATCAACGCATACACGCTGGTGTTCGCCAGCCTCATCCTCTTCGCGGTGGCCCTGGGCGACCGTTTCGGCCGCCGCACCGTCTTCGCGGTCGGCATCGGCATCTTCACCCTCGCGTCGGCCGCCGCGGCCTTCGCGACCGACCCGACGCAGCTCATCATTGTCCGCGCGGTGCAGGGGCTCGGCGGGGCGGGCATCATGCCGCTCTCGCTGTCACTGCTCGCTGGTTCGGTTGAGCCACGCCGTCGTCCGCTCGCGATCGGCATCTGGGGCGGTATCGCCGGCCTCGGCGTTGCGACCGGCCCGCTCATCGGCGGCGCGGTCGTCGAGGGCTGGAACTGGCAGGGGATCTTCTGGATCAATGTGCCGGTCGGCATCATCGCCATCCCCGTCATTCTGGCGATTCTGCCGAATGCATTCGGAGAGAGAGTGCGCGCCGACATTGTCGGTGTGTTGCTGGCCGGTCTCGGCGTGCTCGGCATCATCTTCGGCATCGTGCGCGGTAACCCGGCGGGCTGGGACAGCGCAGAGGTCATCGGCTCGCTGATCGCCGGCGTCGTGCTGCTCTCGGCCTTCTTCGTGTGGGAAACGCGACACTCCGCTCCCCTGCTGCCGCTGCGGCTGTTCCGCGACCGCAGCTTCTCGGTGGCCAACGTGGTCGGATTCGGCTTCAGCTTCGGCATGTTCGGGGCCGTCTTCATCCTGATCCAGTTCTTGCAGATCGTGCAGGGCCACTCGCCGCTCGAGGCCGCGGTGCTCACGACCCCGTG
>JBDUBG010000205.1:0-2649 GCA_040004215.1 Pseudolysinimonas sp.
GAGCCGCTTCGCGCTGCACCCACGCACGGAAGGTCGTCGCGGGGCGGCCCAGCACCTGCGCGACTCCGTCGCTCACCCGGGCATCCGCGCCAGTTCGGATCGCGTCGAGCATCGCCATTCTCCAGGCGATGTAGAGCTCCGGCGTTCCGGCATTGCGCAGAGCCGCAATGTGGTCGTCGCGATCCTGGTTGGCGAAAGTCAGCGGGCTGCTGCCACCCTCCGAGAGCTGTGCGACGGCTGCAGCGAAGGTGAGCGCCTCGGGCCCCGAGAGATCGATCGTCTCACCGTCATGACCGCCGTGGCGCAGCACGGCTGCCGCGACCTCGGCGATATCGAGTACGTCGATGAACGGTTCTGCGCCGTCGCCGACCGGCGCGGTGACAACCCCCTCGACCGGCGCGAACATCGCTTCTGTGAAATTCTGCGAGAAGTGAGAGGGCCGCAGAATCGTCCACGGAACCCGCCCAGCGCGCAGGGTGCGCTCCGCGGCAGCGACGACCCCCTCTGGATGAAACTCCACAGCCCGCGCCGACAACAGCACCGCCCGCGAAGCCCCTGCCTCCTCGGCGACCTCGAGCAGTTCAGGCAGCCGCGGGGACCAATCACTTCCCGATCCCGGACCGATGATGAACAGGGAATCGGTTCCCGCGACAGCGTTGCTCCAGGTCGAGGAATCGCTCCAGTCGAAATGGACATCCCCGCCGTGACGACTCGCCCTTCGTGCGTGAGCACCCTGCTCGCGAAGCGCCGTCGTCAGGCGCGACCCCACCTTTGCCGGTGCCGCCGAGCACCAACACCTCGCCGCTCATGAGTTCACCAGCACGCGGGTCGTGTCGGGCACCATCGCAGAATCGGAGTCGGCAACCGAGGCGTCGGCCTCCACGAGCACTCGCTCGGCTCTCCGTTCGAGTCGACGCGATCGGACAGCCAGGAGTGAGCGGATGCCGATCCCGCCGATGAGCACGGTGGCGATGATGAGCAGCAGCGCAGCGGCGAACTGCCAGCCGGGGAACGCCGCCAGCTGCAACCACAGCATCGCGTCGGCGAGGACGGCAGCTGCTGAGAACGTGAATGACCAGAATCCGAGAGAGAACGGAAGGCGCCGGTAGCGGGGGATCAGCGCGAGCTGAACGAGCACGAGAAGCACCAGGAGACCGAGGAGCATCGCCCCGATAACCGAGTAGTGAACGCCGGTCAACGAGAACCAGGCGAGCCCCGCAACGGCAGGAGGCGCAACCAGGATCGCCATGGTGGGAACCAGGGGATCGGGGAGTGCGGGACGGAAGGCCAGACGGAATACCACCAGCACCGTCATCACTGCCCAGAAGAACAGGCCGACGCCGAACAAGGCCCAGCCCAGCTCGGTCAGTCTCGCTTGGGCTGCGACGTCGGCACCGACAAGTCCGGACGCAACGGTAGGCAGCAGATAGCCGCCGTGCACCGATTCGATGGCGAACCCGCCCTGCAACCACGTGCCGATCAGCCAGCCGGAGAACAGCGCGGCAGCGGCGACGAAGATCAGGAAGAGCACCGTGCCGGCCGGCTGGGAGAACCGCAAGAGGTCACCGGCCAGGAGCATGCCGGTCACGGGCGCCAGAGCGGCGATCGGACCCTGCACAGGATGCCGGAGTTGGCTGAGCAGGGTGTCTCGGCTTCGTGCCCCTCGCACGGTGTGCGCAACGATCAACCAGATCCAGGCGATCGCTGTCGCGAGCCAGAACAACTGGGCGATCAGCGGCGGAAACCCGAAGGTGTCGCCCGCGACTCCCCACACTTCCGCGAGCCCGGCCAGGCCGAAGCCGATGGCGAGCGTGTTCAGCGGAATTCTGGTGTGCATGCTACTAACTCCTTCACATCTTTTTACAGGTTAGGAAACGGAGTATGACACAGCTCCAGTAACCTGTCAAGCGTGCTAATGTGGTTACATGACAGCACGCGAATCGGAACTCCTCGCTCTGCTGAACAGCGCCCCTGTTCACCACGGCGAGATCGTCGAGACCCTCGATAATCCGCGTCTGATCAGGTTGCGCAACGACCTCCAGTCAGTCATCAGGGGCGAGGCGCCGGCGACCACGATGTCCCGCTACCTCAGGGGCGTGAGTAGGCAGCCGCGCATTCTGAATGACGGGATCAGCTGGACCCTCGCTGGGCCTGCGTCAGAGCTACCCGCTGCCGAATTAGTCATCGAGTGGGCCCGCGTCGAGCGGGAGCTGCCGGGCAGGCTTCGGCCGTGCGCGAATGAAGAGTGCAACAAGTTCCTCATCGACCACAGCAAGCCCAACACCGCGCGCTGGTGCTCGATGGCCGGATGCGGCAACCGCATGAAGGCTCGGCGCCACCAGGCGCGCCAGAACGCGTCTACGCGCTAACGGCGCGAGCTCGGTACTGAGCGCGGATCTGCTCTCGCGTGTCTGGCGCGGGTGTCGCCGTCACGGCGACCGGCCAGCTCGGGCGTTCGCCGGTCAGCGCCCACGCCGCCTGCGCCGCAGCACCGAGCGCCACGTACTCTCCTGGTTGCGGCACTTCGACCGGCACCGCGAATACCTGTGCTGCGATGGATGCGACGGCCGGGTTTTGCGCCGCGCCGCCGATGATGAGCACTCGGGATGCCGTGACACCCAGGCGCTCAACCGCGTCGAGTCCGTCGGC
>JBDUBG010000468.1:0-2640 GCA_040004215.1 Pseudolysinimonas sp.
CGTGCTTTTCGACATCGACACCGTAGGTCTTGGCCAATGCCGAACTGACCTTGATGGTCTCAGGGTTTGTGAGTTGGTTGGTCTGCACCTGCACGCCGTCGCTGCCGATGGTGGTGATGTCAACGACCGCGGAGGGAACAACTGAGTGCACGGCCTTGACACCCCTGCTGGTGTCGAGCGAGTTCGCGTTGCTGATCTGGAACTGCGATCCACCGCGGAACTCGATGCCGAACTTGAAACCTTCGCCGATGTTTCCGCCGCCCTTGATCAAGGGCACGGCGAGAGCTGCGACGACCAGCAGGATCGCAATGGCGAACCAAATGGCACGCTTGCCCACGAAGTCGACCGAGCGCTTGCCGGTGTAGAGGTCGTTGCCGAACTGAGAGAAACTGGCCATCAGGACTTCTTCCCTCCGCTGCGGCTTGACTTGCTTTGCTTCTTGGGCTGAGCGCGACTGCCAGATTTCGACTGTGCCAGCGGCCTCGATGACTCGCTCGTGGTGGTCTCGACGACGGTCGGGGCGTCAACCACAGTGACTGACGTCTGCGGCTCCGCCTTGGCGTCGACCCTGGCAGCCTTCACCGCAGCGCTGGAGGCCGCGGCGAGTTCGGCCGCCTTACGTTCGGCGATGGTCTGACGGCGTTCGGCCTCGCGGCTGGCGCCGGCGCGTCGTCCATCCGCCGAGATGCGGAATTCGGCTCGACCACGATAGATCGCGCCCAGGGCTGTCGGGTCCAGACCACTGAGCGGGTGCCCGCTCGAGAAGAACCGCGTGGTCGCGATGAGCTGCAGCACCGGATGGGTGAACAACACGACGATCAGCACATCGATCACGGTCGTGACACCGAGGGTGAGCGCGAAGCCCTTCACATTGCCCACAGCGACAACGAAGAGCACAACGGCTGAAAGCAAGTTGACGGTCTTCGCCGCGTAAATGGTGCGAAGCGCGCGTTTCCAGCCCGCCTCAACGGCGCCAGGCAGAGCTCTGCCATCGCGCAACTCGTCGCGTATTCGTTCGAAATAGACGATGAACGAGTCGGCAGTGAATCCGATGGCGACGATCAATCCCGCGACGCCGGCGAGCGACAGTCGGTATCCGTTCTGCCACGAGAGCAAGTTGATGACCTCGTAGGTCAGCCCCGCAGCAACAATCAGCGAGATGATCGTGACAAATCCCAGCAGGCGGTACTGGAACAGCGAGTAGATCACGACGAGCAGCAGGCCAATGCCGCCCGCGATCAGTCCGTTCTGCAGCTGACTAGCGCCCAGAGTCGCGGCAATGGTGTTGCGGCTCTCGACCTTGAAGCCGATCGGCAACGCGCCGAACTTGAGCTGATCGGCAAGGGTCTTCGCCGTGGCCTGGGTAAACGAGCCGGTGATCTGTGCCTTGCCATTGGTGATCGCCGCGTCCATGCGAGGCGCGCTCACCACCTTGCCGTCCAACACGATGGCGAACTGATTGCGCGGAGGGGTCAGTGCGACCAACCGAGTCGAGATCTTCGAGAAGTTGTCGGTGCCCTTGGCGTTGAAGGTGAGGTTGACCGCCCACTGACCGGTCGACACGCCCTGGCTTGAGGTGACCGTTCCCGCATTCGCGTCAGAGATGGTCTCGCCCGCCACCTCGATGGGACCGAGGATGTAGATGGCTGAGCCGTCTTCCTCACAGGTCACCAATGGCTTGTTGGCGGGCGCGAGGTTGGTGTTGACCGAACTCAGTGTCGAGCAGTCGAAGTGGCTATAGGTATCGAGCAGCTTGGGCGTGACCCACGCCTCATCGCTTCCACTGGTCGGCTTGGTGGCTGGGGTGTCAGACAACGCGGGGCTGGTCGCTCCCGCAGTCGGAGTCGGAGACGGAGACGCGGTCGTCGGGGTGCATGCTGCGGATGGGCTCGCTGCGTTGCTGGCGCAGATGACGGGTCGGAAGTCCAACTTCGCCGACGCCTGGATGCGTGCCTGGGTCGCCTCATCGAGCGGGCCGGGGATCGACACGACGATGTTGTTGACCCCCTGAACCCCCACCTCCGCCTCGGAGACTCCCGCAGCATCCACGCGTTGACGAATGATCGAGACGGCCTGATCCAACTGGTCTTGGGTGACCGGCTTCGCCCCTTGGGTCAACTGCGGCGTCAGGATGACTTCGGTGCCGCCCTGCAGATCGAGTCCGAGTTGGGGCTTCAGGCCCCACCCCCAGAACATCTTTCCTGCACCCAACAGGATGCCCAGGATGACCACGATGGCAAGAAGCCAGGCCAGCGATCTCCAGGCCTTGCGGACCGGGGTCGATCTCGTTGCCACGGGGCGACTCTGCTTTCTGTGCTGTGAGACGAGGGGCGCTACGTCGGCGCGCGCACTCGGTGCCGACCCGGAGAGCCCGGGTCAGCATCCAAGAGTAACCGCTACTCGGTGGCCTTCTTGCGCGGGGCGCGCTTCGGCTTGTCTTCGGTGCGCTCGCCGTACAGCGGCTCGCCAGCCTGGATGGCGTGATCTTCATTGAGCGAGGCACCTGCCGGCTCTTCAATCACGTCTTCCTGCGCCTCAACCGGGTCAATCACACGAGAAATGGTCTGACGGTGCACGCGGAGCTTGGTGCCCGGCATGGTCTCGATGACGGCCTCGTTCTTGTCATCGTCGATCGAGATC
>JBDUBG010000220.1:0-8827 GCA_040004215.1 Pseudolysinimonas sp.
GTGTTGCGCTGGGTCAGCTCCGCGCTGAGCATGCAGAGGTGGTCGCCGTGGTGGTGAGCCGCGCCGACCCCGACTACGTCGACCAGATCACGCGGGCGGTTCAGACGATCACGGGCACCGCAGCGCTTCCGGTGTGGTCGATCCCCGAAGATCCCGATCTGGTGGCGCCGCTGCTGCGCTCCATGTTCCACGCAGCAGACGCTGAGCTGCTTCTGGGCGATCCCGAGCTTCTCGACCGGCCGGTGCACGGAACGGTCGTGGCTGCCATGACGATGGAGAACGTGCTTCCCCGCCTGCTCGAGGGCTCGATCGTGATCGTGCCCGGTGACCGCTCTGACGCGCTGTTGGGCGCTGTCGTCGCGCACCTCTCAACGACGTTCCCGTCCCTGGCTGGCATCCTGGTCAACGGCGGGTTCGCGATAGCTCCCGCGGTGAAGCGTCTGATCGAGGGCCTGAACTCGAATATTCCGATCGCCAGCACCGCTCTCGGAAGCTACGACACGGCAGTGCGTAGCAACCAGGTGCGCAGTCGGCTGGCCGCAGACTCTGCGCACAAGTACGAGCTCGCGTTGGCCCTCTTCGATCGACACGTCGACGGCAATGAGCTGGTGCGCCAACTGAGCCTGACACCAACGCCCGTCACCACTCCGCTCCGTTTCGAGCACGAGCTACTTGAGCGCGCCCGATCCGTTCGCAAGCGCATCGTGCTGCCGGAGGGCGACGACGACCGCATCCTGCGGGCCGCGGCGATCGTCGCGCGGCGCGGGATCGCCGACCTCACCCTGCTCGGAGACGAGTCGCTGGTGCGCGGCCGCGCGGCCGAACTCGGCCTCGACCTCGGCGATGTGCGAGTTCTTTCGCCCCTCGACCCGGCACTGCACGAGCGCTTCGCCCGCGAGTACTTGAAGCTGCGATCCCACAAGGGCATTTCGGCCGAACGGGCCGCGGACACGGTGACCGACGTCAGCTACTTCGGCACCATGATGGTGCACGACGGACTTGCCGACGGCATGGTGTCTGGCGCTCAGCACACGACGGCACACACCATCCGTCCGGCGTTCGAGATCGTGAAGACGGCTCCGGGAGTCGACGTGGTCTCGAGTGTGTTCCTGATGGCCCTCGCCGATCGCGTGCTGGTCTATGGCGACTGTGCAGTCATTCCCGAGCCCACCGTCGATCAACTGGCCGACATCGCCATCTCGTCGGCGGCAACCGCACGGGCGTTCGGCATCGAACCGAGAGTCGCCATGCTGAGCTACTCGACCGGCGACTCCGGGCAAGGAAGCGAAGTCGAACGGGTGCGAGCGGCGACCGCCCTGGTGCGTGTTCGCGCGCCAGAACTGATGGTGACCGGACCGATTCAGTACGACGCCGCCGCTGACCCGACCGTCGGTGCGGCGAAGCTGCCCGGTGACCCGGTGGCCGGCCACGCTACCGTCTTCGTCTTTCCTGATCTGAACACCGGCAACAACACATACAAGGCAGTTCAGCGCAGCTCCGGGGCACTCGCCATCGGGCCGGTGCTGCAAGGCCTGGCCAAGCCGATCAACGACCTGTCTCGCGGCGCCTTGGTGCGCGACATCGTCAACACCATTGCGATCACGGCGATCCAGGCGCAGGGGGATGGCGCAACATGACCTCCGCCATCCGCTCCGTCTTCGTGCTCAACACGGGGTCGTCGTCGATCAAGTACCGCGTGGTCGACCCGGTCGATGGCCGCATGCTGGCCGGCGACATGCTCGACCGAATCGGCGAGCCGGGGTCGCCCACTGCGGATCACACACAGGCGCTCGCCGAGATTCTGCAGCGGTTGCACGGTACCCGCATCGACGCCGTCGGCCACCGGATCGTGCACGGCGGCAGCCTGTTTACCGAGCCGGTGCTGATCGACGATGAGGTGGAGCGCGGTATCGAGAGCCTGGTGCCCCTTGCGCCGCTGCACAATCCGCCGGGGCTGCTCGGCATCCGAGCCGCGCGGGCCGCGCTTCCCGATATCCCGCAGGTGGCGGTGTTCGACACCGCGTTCCACTCCACGCTGTCGGCGGAGGCGTTCAGCTACGCGATCGACCGGGAGGTCGCCGAGCGGCACGGCATCCGCCGCTTTGGATTTCACGGCACCTCGTACCGCTACGTCTCGGCGCGCGCCGCCGAGCACCTCGGCCGACCGCTCGCTGAGTTGCGGTTGATCGTGCTGCACCTCGGTAACGGGGCATCGGCCACCGCGATCAGGGGCGGCCGCTCGATCGATACCTCGATGGGAATGACACCGCTCGAGGGTCTCGTGATGGGAACGCGCTCCGGCGACATCGACCCGGCGATCCTTCCCTATCTGCACCGGGAGGCCGGCTCGTCATTCGACGAACTCGATGACTTGTTCAACCGCCGCAGCGGCCTACTCGGGATGTCTGGCACCTCCGACATGCGCGAGACCGTCGCGGCGGCAGAGGCCGGTTCCGCCGCCGCGAAGTTGGCGCTCGACGTCTACACCCACCGGCTGCGCCACTACATCGGCGCCTACGCTGCACAACTCGGAGGCGTCGACGCTGTGGTGTTCACCGGCGGAGTCGGCGAAAACAGCTCGTTGATCCGCGGCCGCACCCTCGACCGACTCGGATTCCTCGGAATCGACCTGGATCCGGCGGCAAACGAGGCGCCCAGTTCACGTCCACGCACCATCTCGCACGACCACTCCGAGGTCGCGGTGCTTGTTATCCCGACCGACGAAGAGCTGGAAATCGCCCGCCAGACGGCCGCGCTGCTCGACTGAGACCGCGAGTGGAGCGGGACCTTCGGCTCTCGTTCCCGCCTGGCACGGCTCGTAGCGTGGACAGGTGCGCCATCTCGCTTCCTCCGTTCTGCGTCTGCTGGTGCGCTTCCCCGCCGTCTCGGCGACGGTTGTGGTGGGGATCGCCGCGCTGGTCCTGACAGCGGTGGGGCTTGCCCTGGCCGCGCGGGGAGCGGTCACTGTCTTCGTCATCGGCGTCGCGGCGCTGCAACTCTGGCGCATGGTGCGGCAGTTCCGTCGAGGGCACTGGGGCCTCGACGTCCTGGCGGTGCTGGCGATTGCGAGCACGGTCGCCGTTGGCGAGTACTGGGCAGCGCTGGTGGTTGCCCTGATGATCACCGGCGGCGGGGCGCTGGAGGACTACGCGAACGCGCGTGCCCGGCGGCAAATGGATGCCCTCCTGCAGCGCACCCCCCGGGTCGCGCATCGCATCGGCGACTCCGGCGGGACGACGGAGATCGACATTGATTCTGTCGTGGTAGGCGACCTGCTGCTCGTCAAACCGGGCGAAATGGTGCCGGTTGATGCGCAGTTGTACGACGCCGCCTCTGAGTTCGACGAGTCCTCGATCACCGGAGAGAGCTTGCCCGTCGAGCGCGCCGTCGGGGCAGTCGTGCCGAGTGGTGCGATCAACGGAGACCGCGCCGTTCGGCTGCGCGCCGTCTCGACAGCCGGTGACAGCCAGTACCAGCGCATCGTGGCCCTGGTTGCGGATGCCGCAAGCACCAAGGCACGCTTCGTCCGCATCGCTGACCGGGTGTCGATCCCGTTCACGGCGGTCGCGTTGGCCCTTGCCGGACTCGGCTGGGCGCTGAGCGGCGACCCCGTCCGCGCCGCGGAGGTACTGGTCGCCGCTACTCCGTGCCCGCTGTTGATCGCCGCCCCCGTTGCCTTCGTGGCGGGGATGGGCAGCGCAGCGCGCAACGGGGTGATCATCAAGAGCGGTGACAGCCTGGAAGCGCTGGCTCGCCCGAAGACGATCGCCTTCGACAAGACCGGTACCCTCACCCGCGGCGCTCCACGTGTGGAGCGAATCGAAACGGCACCTGGAGTGCAGACGTCTGAGGTACTCGCGATCGCTGCCGGAGCCGAGGCGATGTCGCCCCATGTGCTCGCGCGCGCCGTCGTCGACGCGGCCCACGCAGCTGGGATCGAGGGCTCCGCACTGACCAATGTCAGAGAGATCGCTGGATCGGGGATGCTGGCCGAACTTGCCGGCCGTGCCATCCGGGTCGGCAAGCCGGACTTCGCGGCGGAGGATCGCGGCGATCCGTTCCCGATCCTGCCGCTCGGCGACACGGCGATCGCGGTCGCGGTGGAGGATCGAGTGATCGGCCGACTGGTGCTCCGCGACGAGGTGCGCCCCGAGGCGCGCAAGCTCATCGCGCGGCTGCGCGGCCGAGGCGTTCTGCGGATCCTGATGCTCACCGGCGACGCCGGGCAGACCGCACGAACCGTCGCCGAAGAAGTCGGAATCGATGAAGTGCACGCCGACTTGCTGCCGGCAGACAAAGTGAACATCGTCGCCGCCGCCCACGAGCGGCCGGTCGTGATGGTGGGCGACGGTGTGAATGACGCGCCCGTCTTGGCGGCAGCAGATGTCGGCGTGGCGATGGGCGCGCGCGGTGCGACGGCGGCGAGCGAGAGTGCTCAGGTCGTCATCCTGCTCGACGACCTCGAGCGGCTCGACGCCGCCATCAGCATTGCGCGTCGCACCGTGCGCATCGCGACGCAGAGCATCTGGCTCGGAATCGGCCTCAGTGTCGCCCTGATGCTGGTCGCGACGACCGGCGTCATTCCTGCGATCGTCGGTGCGGTGGCCCAGGAGCTCATCGACGTGGCGACCATCGTCAACGGGCTGCGTGCCACGCGGACTCCCCCGGGCCGCGACCCCGGCCTCGGGCTTTCGGCGGGACCTTCGGCTCTCGCCGCCACCCGGCGCGGCTCGTAGCCTCGCTCCGTGAGCATCGTCGATCCACCGCCGACCGAGGTTCGCCCGGTTGCGCTCCGCAGACCGGCGCTTCCAGATCCGCAGGGGATGCAGGTGCTTCTCGACCAGGTGGAGCAGTCAGGGGGCACCGTCATGGTGATTCCGAACTCGGCCCCTGATGTGGCACGATCGGCGGCGGTCGTCGCCGCGACCGGTCACGACCTGCAGACCGACGCGGCCATCAGCACCGCCGTCGCCCTCGCCCGACAGGAGGGGCGACCGCTCATCCTGGCGCACATCTGGGCGATGCCCGACCTCGGTGAGGTCCAGCTTCCTCCGGATCGGTGGCTAATGGGGTCCATCCCCGACGGTCAGCAGCGCGCCCTCGCCCTTCTTGCCGCGCGCATCCGGCAAGACTCACCCGACCTCGTGGTCGGGTTGGAGGTGCGCCAAAGTAGGTCGGTGAGTCGCGAACTCGCGGCGATTTCGCAGGGTGCCGCGGCGATCGTCGTCGGTCGGCGACGCTCCCGCTCGGGTCACGGACGCCTCGGACGCACCGCCCGTGGAGTGATCGAACAGGCCGATTGCCCGATCATCGTCGTCGGCCAGCGCCCGCGGGACCTTCGCCCCTGGCCGCTCGACCGGGCTGAGATGAGACTTTCCCCATGACAACGAATTCTCCCCCGGCGCAGTCGACCGTCGTCTCCGACGCGGTGGGTGCGACAGACGAGCCAGCGAACGACACCGTCGAACTGGACGATGCCGCCTGCTGGCGGCTGCTCGGTGGCACCGGAATCGGTCGGATCGCGATCGCTGTTGATGACGGCGTTGACATCTTCCCGATCGATTACCTGGCAAACGACGGGCGCATTTACTTTCGATCGGCACCGGGTCGCAAGATCGTCGAGCTGACCAACAGCCCGCGGATCGCCTTCGAAGCCGACGACCGCACGATGCTCGCCCGATGGAGCGTGGTCGTGCGCGGGACCGTGCAGCGCCTGAACTCCGACGCCAAGATCGCCAGCTCGGGCATCCAAAGCCTCACGTCTTGGCAGCCTGGCGATAAGTTCAACTACTTCGAGATCCGCCCAGAACAAGTAAGCGGTCGCTTCATTCGGCCACGCCGCTGAGGCGAGGTAGCTCGGCAGCTCAGACGTTCCAGAGCTGAGCGGCCCGCACTCCAGGGAACCGGCGTCCGCTGATGCGGTCGGCGCGGATACTGATCACCATGTGCTTGGGGGTCGGATGCTGGGAGACCAGATCGCGCAGCGCGTCGGCGAGGCCGGGATCGTTTTCGGCGCGGATCTCAGACGTGCCCTCCACCACGACGCTCCAGAACTTTGTGCCGTCTCGCCCGTCGACCTCGAAGGCCACGTTGGGGTGGGACCAGGACTCCATCACCTTTTCGCCGGGACCGGTGCGAAAGCTGATGATCCGGTCATACACGACGTGGTTGACCGGGAAGATCCGCGGACCGTTCCCCGAGTCGACCGCAATGCGACCCACGCGTTCGGCCGCGAGCAATCGCCAGCATTCTTCATCGCTCAGGATCTCAACAGTCGGCTCGCTCATCGTGCGGTTCCTTCGTTGCCACAGGCCTTCGTGACGAGGTTCATCCGGCCCTGACCGTTCCCGCCGGCACGATCGGACCAACCAACTCGCGGTCGTCGGGAGGACGCGCGATGAGAACCGGCGCGTTGGCGTTCAACAGAACGTCGTGGAGCACCGAGCCAATGGGCGAGCGCAGCGGATCGAGTGACCCCGGGCCGAGAACGAGCAAGACCTTGTCGCGTGCACTGTCGAGCAGCGCTTCCGCGGGCTGACGTGTCGCGACACGCGAGCGAATGACCAAGTCCGGGCATTCTGCGCGGGCCCGCTCTGTTGCGCCCGTCAGGGCCAGGCCGGCACGTTCGGAGGCAGACAGCCGCGTCGCCGAGGCCGGGACCGCCTGCAAGAGAAGTAGTTCTTCGCCACGGGCCTTCGCCTCGTGAGCGGCCAGGCGGGCAACGCTGGCACTCGTCTCGATCCGGTCGATCCCCGCGACGACCCCGCGACGGAAGCGCAGATCGACCTCGGGCACGACCGAGACCGTGCATGCGACCGCGATCGCGATCTGCACGCTGCGCGACCCGAGAACGCGGCCGTGAAGAAATCCGGTCTTTCCGGTGCCGATAACCAGCAGATCGTGCACGCCGACGAAACCGGCGAGCGCCAACGGAACCGACCCGGTCAGCAGCGCAACCGTCACCGGGATCTCCGGCGCTGCGGCGATTACCTGCCCCACGGCATCCGCCAGCAGTTCCGCGCCGTAGCCAGCCGCCCCCTGTTTGTACGGGTGGCCCGCGGAACTCACCGCGGGCTCGTCGACGTGCACGAGCACCATCGGCGCGGGGTCATGGCGGGCACGATCGATCGCCCACTGCAAGGCTGAACGGCTCGGGCGCGATCCGTCCACCCCGACGATGTAACGCAGACTCATCGCATTTGCCTCTCCTCTGCCTAGTGTCGGCGCTCGAGTGTCGTCTGCAGAGGGCCGAAGGTCCCGTGACCGCGGGGATACACTCGCCAGCAAGCAGCACGAGAGGAAGCGGTGACCGAGCCCGGCGCACCCATTGCATTGCCCGATGGCTCGCGATTAGAGCTCACGGGTGCCATTGGCGCAATCGTTGAGAGAGCGCAGCAGGTTCTGGCCACCGAGGGGAGGTTGCGGGCGCTCCTCGAGGCGAACCGGATCGTGGTGGAAGAGCTCGAACTCGAGCAGGTGCTCCGCCGCATCGTTGAGGCCGCACTCGTGTTGGTTGACGCTCAGTACGGAGCCCTCGGCGTCATTGCCCCGGACGGCCACCTCGAGCAGTTCATTCATGTCGGGATGGACGCCGACCAGGCTGCGGCGATCGGTCATCTTCCCGAGGGGCACGGCTTGCTGGGTGCCGTCATCGACGAACGGCAGGCGATCCGGCTCGACCACCTCGGCAACGATCCGCGTTCCGCTGGATTCCCCGCGCATCATCCCGAGATGGAAGGGTTTCTGGGAGTGCCGATCCGCGTGCGCGACGAGGTGTTCGGCAACTTGTACTTGACAAACAGCGCGGGAGGCTCATTCTCGGCCGAGGATGAGGAACTCGTCACCGCGCTGGCAGCGACCGCCGGCATCGCCATCGACAACGCACGGTTGTTCGACGACTCGCGCCGCCGGCAACGGTGGAGCGCTGCCCTCGCCGACGTCACCGCCGCCGTGCTTTCTGGTGGCTCTGACGACGTTCTCGGCGTCGTCGCCGACCGGGTCGCGTCGGTCATCGACGCCGATCTGGTCTGCGTCGTCGTGCCGGTAGACGGTGACGAGTTGGTCGTCGACGCCGCCCGCGGCGAAGGCTCCGAAAAGCTGACCGGTACGCGCTACGCCGCAGCTGATTCGCTGGCCGGTGCTGCTCTTGCCTCTGGCCAGGTCTCATCGACCGAAAGCCAGGTCGCCGACCTGCAGTTTGTGGGGCAACCCGCGCTCGGACCCACTGTGGCGATCCCGCTCCAGGCCTTCGGGACCCCGCTGGGGGCGCTAACGATCTCGCGTGCTCCGGGTTCCACCCGGTACACGACGGCAGACCTCGAGATGGCCGCAGACTTCGCCGTTCAGGCGAGCGTCGCGATCGAGCTGGCACGTGGACGCGCGACCCGCCTGCGACTCGAACGGGTCGAAGACCGCAACCGCATCGCGCGCGATCTTCATGACCACGTCATCCAGCGTCTGTTCGGCTCGGGGCTGGCCCTGCAGTCGATCGCCTCCACCGCTCCGGATGCCATGAGAACCGGGATCACTGAGCAAGTCGATGCCATCGACGCCGCGATCGCAGAAATCCGGACTGCCGTCTTTGCGTTGAGTTCGCGATCCACTCGGATGCCCGGTCTGCGCCACCGAATCCTCGACGTCGTCTCGGACGCGACCCCCAGCCTGGCCGCGGCCCCGCGGCTGACCTTTGGCGGCCCCGTCGATCTCTTGGTCGACGGGGAACTGGCCGACGACGTGGTCGCTGTCGTGAGGGAAGGCCTCGCCAACGTGGCCAGGCATGCCGAAGCTGCTGGCTCCGATGTCTCGATCATCGTCGACAACGACGGAG
>JBDUBG010000007.1:0-2629 GCA_040004215.1 Pseudolysinimonas sp.
GGGCAGCCCTGGTGACAGAACGGGATGCCGCAGTCCATACAGCGACCGGCCTGGCGGCGCAGCTGCTCGGGATCCTGCGACTCGTAGACCTCTTTCCAGTCCATGATGCGCACAGAAACAGGGCGCCGCTTGGGAAGTTCTCGCTCCTGGGTCGTCAGGAAGCCCTTGGGATCAGCCACCGGTGACCTCCTTGATGCGAGACCAGACCACGTCGCTGTCGGGATCGAGTCCCTCGTTGACAGCAGTCTGGCGGGTCTTCTGGACCGCGGCATAGTCGCGCGGCAACACTTTGACAAAGGCCGAGAAGGTGTCGGGGTTTGCCAGCATCCCGGCCGCGAGCGGCGAGTCGGTCTCGCTGACATGTTGATTCAAGAGATCGGTGAGGATCTCGATGTCAGCACTCTCTAACGGCAGCAGCGACAACTCTCCGGTCGCCACCGCTTCGCGGTTGACCCGCTCCGGCTTCAGTCCGTAGACGTAGGCAGTTCCGCCGGACATGCCAGCCCCGAGGTTGCGTCCTGTCGACCCGAGAATGACGGCGAGGCCACCCGTCATGTACTCCAGTGCGTGATCGCCCACCCCCTCGACGACAGCGCTCGCACCCGAGTTGCGCACCAGGAATCGCTCCCCCACGACGCCCCGGATGAACATGCTGCCTTGCGTCGCGCCGTAGCCAATGACGTTTCCGGCGATGACATTGCGCTCGGCCGGGAAGACGGCGTTGCGTGGCGGTCTCACCACGATCCGCCCGCCTGAGAGGCCCTTGCCGACGTAGTCATTGCTGTCGCCCTCGAGGCGGAGTGTGATTCCGCTCGGCATGAATGCGCCGAGTGACTGCCCGGCAGAGCCCGTCATCGACACCTCAATCGTGCCGGTCGGCAATCCGTGCTCGCCGTACTTCTTGGTCACCTCGTGGCCGAGCATGGTGCCGACCGCGCGCTCAGTGTTGCGCACGGGTAGTTCGATGCGCACCTGCTCTCCCCGCTCGAGCGCGGCACGTGAGAGCCGAATGAGTTCGACGTCAAAGTGCTTGTCGAGGTCGTGCTTCTGGCCGCGGCGGTTGCGGCGCGGTTCCTCCGCCGAGAACTTCGGGCCCACCAGAATCGGCGACAAGTCGAGCCCGTCGGACTTCCAATGCTTGATGGCGCGGTCAACGTCGAGCAGTTCGGAGTGCCCGATCGCCTCGTCGAGCGAACGGAATCCGAGCTCGGCCAGGTATTCGCGCACCTCGTGCGCGAGGAACTCAAAGAATGTCTCGACGAACTCCGGCTTGCCGCTGAAACGCGCGCGCAGCTCGGGGTTCTGAGTCGCCACACCGACCGGGCAGGTGTCGAGGTGGCAGACCCGCATCATGATGCAGCCGCTGACCACGAGGGGCGCCGTCGCGAAGCCGTACTCTTCGGCTCCGAGCAGCGCGGCAACGATCACGTCGCGTCCGGTCTTCATCTGACCGTCGACCTGCACGACGACTCGGTCGCGCATGCCGTTGAGCATCAGGGTCTGTTGGGTCTCGGCGAGGCCAATCTCCCAGGGCGTTCCCGCGTGCTTCAGCGAGTTGAGCGGCGATGCGCCTGTGCCGCCGTCGTGTCCAGAGACGAGCACGACATCCGCCAGCGCCTTGGTGACGCCGGCCGCGACTGCACCGATGCCAGACTGCGAGACGAGCTTCACGTGCACCCGAGCCTCCGGGTTGGCACGCTTGAGGTCGAAGATCAACTGTTTGAGGTCTTCGATCGAGTAGATGTCGTGATGCGGCGGCGGTGAAATGAGCCCGACGCCGGCAGTGCTGTGCCGGGTGCGTGCAATCCACGGGTACACCTTGGCGGCCGCCAACTGGCCGCCCTCGCCGGGTTTCGCACCCTGCGCCATCTTGATCTGGATGTCGGTGGCGTGCGTCAGATACAGGCTCGTGACGCCGAACCTGCCGCTGGCGACCTGTTTGATTCGGGAGCTGCGCTCCGGGTCGAGGAGCCGCTCAACATCCTCGCCACCCTCACCGGTGTTACTGCGGCCACCGATGCGGTTCATCGCGATCGCGAGCGTCTCGTGGGCCTCCATGCTGATCGAGCCGTAGCTCATCGCACCGGTGTTGAAGCGTGTGATGATCGACTCGATCGACTCGACCTCGTCGATCGGCAGCGCGACACGACCGTGAGTCTTGATGCCGAACAGCCCGCGGAGTGTCTGCAGTTGTTCGGCCTGATCGTCAATCAACTGCGTGTATTCGCGGAAGATGTCGTAGCGCTTGGCACGCGTCGAGTGCTGAAGGCGGAACACCGTTTCTGGGTTGAAGAGGTGTGACGGCCCTTCGCGGCGCCATTGGTACTCGCCGCCAATCTCGAGACGCTCGTGCGCCAGAATCGCACCATCCTGCGGATATGCGGCCGCGTGGCGAGCCGCGTTCTCGGCCGCGATGACATCGATACCGACGCCCCCGAGCAGGCTCGTCGTGCCGGTGAAGTACTGATCGACAAAGGCTTGACTGAGCCCCAGCGCCTCAAAGGCCTGGGCGCCGGCATAGGAGCCGACGACCGAGATGCCCATTTTCGACATTATCTTGAGCACCCCCTTGCCGAGCGCCTTGATCAGGTTCTTGACCGCCTTCTCGGGGCTGATCCCCGTGATCATG
>JBDUBG010000171.1:0-2626 GCA_040004215.1 Pseudolysinimonas sp.
TGTTGCGTGGCGACCCGCCAGCTCGCGCGCGGAGCCAGCGACGAGCGCTCCCACCGCCACAAAGACCAGAACTACCGCCAGTGCGTTGAGGATTCCCACCGATTCACCGATGGTTCCGATCAACGGGGGCCCTATGAGCGATGCCGCGAATCCGATCGTGGAGACAACGCTAATTCGCGCGCCTGCTAATACGGCGTCATCGGCTGCTGCAGACATTCCGATGGGAAAGCCGAGTGAGCATCCCAACCCCCAGAGAATCGCGCCAAGCAACGCAACAGCGGGGCTCGCGAAGAAGATCACCAGAATCAGGCCGACTCCGCAGACGACAGCCGATGCGCGAATGACGGCGACTCGTCCGAACCGGCTCAGCAGCGACACGGCTGCCAGACGACCCGCTGTTCCCGCGACGCTGAACGCACCGTAGCTGAGTGCGCCGACGCTGTTCGAGGTTGCGTGCCCGTCCACCATCGCAATCGACAACCAGTTGTTCCCGGCGCCGGCCACGAAGGAGGTACTGAGCACCAACACCCCGATGAGGATTGTCCGTCTCTCAAGCCAGACTGACAGTTGCGCACGAAGTGGGTTGATGCGCGGGCCTACGTCAGCTGTTCTGCGTTGAGAGGCCTCAAGATGGGGCGCGACCAGACGCCCACCTGCGGCGACAAGAACCGCTGTGATCGAGAGGTCAACGACGACGCCGAGATGAAGGGCTGCCCCCGCCGCGGCTATTGCGACGCCTACGACGCCACCTGCGCTAAATGATGCGTGAAAGAGGGGCATTGTCGGCCGTCCGGTGGCCCTCTCGACGTCGGCTCCCTCGACGTTCATTGCGACGTTGCACGATCCGGATCCCACGCCGAAACAGATGAGGGCAATGAGCACGACGACGTAGTTGTGGGCGACGGTCGATCCCAGGCCGGTCGTCACGAGTCCCGAGGCAGCAAGAAACAGCGACCAGACAATCGTCGTTCGTGGGCCGAGCCGCCACACAATTTGGCCAGAGGTGATCAACGCGATGAGTGATCCCATCGACATGCCAAGAAGCAACAGGCCGGTCTCGGCCAGCGTGATTCCGAGATCATCGCGAATCGTCGGTGTACGCGCGACAATGGCCGCCACCGCTGCCCCACACGCGGCGAAGACGAGGTACACCGAGTTGCGCCATGCTCGGATTCTTCGATCTTCTTCGCTGATCTCAGAACCTCGGGGATGTCGTGGGTCAACCACCTGCGTGTTCTCGTCTCCCCGAAGTCTCCGTGTCGACCCAGGTGCTGACTCCGGTCAGGATGGGCTCGGGCGAGAGCGCAAGCTTGACAGCACCCGAAAGCGCTCCGCCCAGCCCTGGTCGGAGCGAGGCATGCGGCGCACGCTGAGAAAGCTCGCGCGCAAGGGGCTCCCACAAAACTGCGCCCACATCGAAGAGGCCGCCAGCTGTGGCGACCGTAAAGGGAGTGTCAAGCAGACTGGCAGCCGCGGCAGCGGCCACTGCGCCTTCAGCGAGGTCGGCGGCTGCGCCCTCCCACACGCTGAGTGCTGTCGCGTCGCCGAGAGCTGCGGCGGCGGCTACCCCTCGGCTAAACGAGGCGATGACCCGTGATGGGTTTGAGCCGGTGTAGATCGCATTCATCGCCTGCGGGGTTCCCCCGAACATCTTCACCACCTCCGCGAAGATCAACTCGGAACCGCGCAGTCCATCGGCAAAACGCAGTGCGGAATCGAGCCCGCGCCGACCGATGTCGTATCCGCTTCCGCGGTCGCCACACAGGGGGCCCGATCCATCGACGGCATGTGGTGCCCCATCGTCGCCCAACGCGAGAATCACCGAGCCCGTGCCGGCGGCGATGACTACTCCCGGGGTGACGCCGATCGCGCCCACGTACGACGTCACCACATCGCTGGTCACGATGAAGCGCCGCGATTCGCACACCCGCCGCACGGCCTCTAGGGCCAGAGCTGTTGCTGAGGCTCCCGCCCGAAGTACGCCATTGAGGCCGATGCAGACGGTGTGAAATGCCTCCCCTCCGCCGAGCCCAGCAAGAGTTTCGCGAAGGCTGGCGGTGACGGCTTCAACGCCACCCGGAGTCTCGATGATGGCGAGTCCTGGCCCCGTGGAGCGACTGAGCTCCCGACCGTGTTCATCGACAATGGCGGCGTGAGTCTTCGACTTTCCGCCGTCGATCGCCAGTCTCAGTTGAGAGGGTGGAGTCGTCAACACGCGTGCCGCTGACGGTTAACTAATGATGAAATGCGAGTTGGAGAAATCGCGGTGAGCAAACGACTCGCCGTTGCCGTCACTGCCGGTGAGTTTGTAGAACCGGTACTTGTCGCCTCGGTAGATCGACTCGGTGTATTCGACAACTCGATCGTCTTCATCTGTCTTGGTGGTTGTCACGAAGAACGCGGGTGAATGAACAGGAACACCCAGCAACTCGGACTCTGCTTGGTCGACCGTGGCTGCTCTCAGCACCTGGCTCGATCGGGTCACCCTGACGTTGAACTCCGTTCGATAGACCTCGTTCAGGTCGAACGCCGTGAAGTGTTCAGCTGTCAGCCGGGGGAAGATGTGACTGGGCAGGTGGAGCCGCTCAATAGCAACGGGCTCATCGTCTACTAGACACACGCGTTC
>JBDUBG010000060.1:0-2624 GCA_040004215.1 Pseudolysinimonas sp.
GTGGCGATGGCGGCGATCTCGTCGTCGTGCACCTCGGGCATGGCGGCGCCGTTGACCAGGGCCCCCAGCTCGATCGCGGGCGCGTCGAAACCGTATCCGGCCCGAACTGCCGCGACTTCGGCCGACGTCAGGGGTCGATCGGTCACGCGAGCCGGTCTTCCAAGCCCCACGTCTGGCCATAGCCGCCCTCGGACTCCGGCTTCTTCATCAGCTCGAGGAACGGCGTGGCGGAGAACGCCTCTGGACCGAGCACTCCGACGCCGCTCCAGGTGCCGTTGGCGAGCAATTCGAGCGCGATCACCGGGTTGATGGCGGTCTGCCAGACCACGCACTGGCTCTCGTATTCGGCCATCGTCCACTCGTTGTCGCTGACGTGGTACAGGTAGACCTCGCGTGGCTTGCCGTCTTTCCCGGTGCCGGTGACCCACATGCCCGCACAGGTTTTGCCGGTCATCAGCGGACCGATGGTCGCGGGATCAGGCAGCGCCGCCGCCACCACGTCACGCGGGGCGACCTCGACCGGCCCATTCGCGCTGCGCACCCGCAGCGGTGTAACGGAGTCGAGATGGAGCGTGTGCAGGGTCTTCAGCACGCCGATGAACTCGTCACCCAGCCCGTACTTGAATGTGACCCGCTTGGCATTGAGCCACCGCGGCATGAGCAGCACCTCTTCGTGTTCGACGTTGACGCACTCGACCGGGCCGATGCCCTCGGGAAAAACGAAGGTCTCGGGCTCCGAAAATGGAGGCGTCGTGAACCAGCCCTTGTCTTTCTCCCAGATCACCGGCGGGTTGAGGCACTCTTCGATCGTGGTCCAAATGCTGAAGCTGGGGGCGAAGATCTCGTTGCCAGCCTCATCGCGCACCACGAGGTTGGCACCGTCGCGGGTGCCGAGTTCGTCAACCTCAGAGAACAGCTCGTCGACCGCGTAGCGAGCGAACACGTCGCTGAGACCGGGCTCGACGCCCATACCCACCAGGGCGAGGCGACCGGCCTTCTCCCAATCCGGCGCCTGCTCGAACTGGTCGTCACCGAGCTTGACACCGGTCTCGCTGTACGGCGAGGTCGGATGCGGCTCCGACAGGCTCATGGCCATGTCGAGATAGTCGGCATCGGCGGCGAGTGCACCGGCGAAAATGGTCGGGACGAACTTCGGCTCCACGGCGTTCATCACATGGGTGGCCTGGTGCTCCCGCGCGACCGCGGCGACGTTGTCGGGATCTGATGCGTCGATCTTCGCCGCGAGGAAGCGGCCATTCTGATCGCCGTGCTTCGCCGTGATCCAGGCGATTGTGCGCTCGGCACGCAAGAGATCGAAGTCGCTGACGACGATCAGTTCGAAGAAGTCGCGCCGCGCCGCGATCTTGGCAATGGCGTCACCGACGCCGCCGGCACCCACGAGGAGGATTCTCATGGGGTTGACGCTATCGCGCGTGGCTGCGAGAGCGGGTGCCGAACAGCGGAGACGGTGTCGCGTCTCACCGAGGGCAGAGGAAGCCCCATGGTTACGCTGATCCCCAGGTTCAGGTGCCGATCGATGGCACAGACCGCGGGCGCACCAGAATCCACAGCGACGCCATCCCGACCAGCAGGGTGACCGTCATCACCTCGGCCATCGGCAGTGCGCTCGCAATTCCGAGCAGACCAACGATCGGCGAGATGAGCCCCGCGACGCCGAAGTTGAAAGCGCCCAGCAACGATGCGGCGGTGCCCGCCTCCTCGCCGTGGTGGGCAAGTGCCAGCACCTGCACGACCGGAAAGCAAAAACCGCAGCTGGTGAGGATGACCCACAGCGGGATGAGGATCGAGAACAGACCGAACCCGAGCAGGGCGAAGACGCCGATCGCGATGGCCCCCAGCAGCATCACCGGGAGGGCCACCACCAGCACCCACTGCGGCGCAACCCTGCGCACAATCCGAGATGAGGCTTGCGAGCCGAACACCACGCCAAAGGAGTTGATGCCGAAAACCAAGCCGAACTGTTGAGCGTTCAGGCCGAACACATCCTGCAGCAGGAACGACGACGACGACAGGTAGGCGAACAGCGCTGAGAAGATCATGCCGCCGATGATCGCCACTCCGACGAACACCCGGTCGTGAAACAGCGCAGAGTAGCGAGCCCGCGCCGTGCTGTGTGCGCTGCGACCACGCTCCTGCGGTGGCAGGGTTTCGACAATGAGGAGCGCGCCGACAACGAGCACAACGGCTCCGTATGCGGCGAGCGCGACAAAGACCCCGCGCCAGTCGGTCACCCGGAGCAACTGCGACCCAATAACGGGCGCGAGGATGGGCGCGAGGCCAGTGACGAGGGCAAGGCGCGACAGCATCCTGACCAGCGGCTGGCCACCGAACAGGTCGCGAACCATCGCCATGGCGACCACGCCGCCACCTGCCGCGCCGATTCCCTGCACGATCCGCAGCACCGTGAGCAGCTCGATGTTCGGTGCGAGTGACACGCCGATGCTCGCCACGACGTGCAGCGCGGTGGCCAGCAGCAGCGGAGTGCGCCGACCGATCTTGTCGCTCCACGGGCCGATCAACAACTGGCCGACAGCGAAGCCGATCGAGGTCGCCGTCAACGTCAGTTGCACGGCGGCGTCGCTCGCGCCGTAGTCGCGCGCGAC
>JBDUBG010000239.1:0-8765 GCA_040004215.1 Pseudolysinimonas sp.
TGTCGAACGAGGAGCTGCTGCAGCGAGTCGCGACCGGAGACAAGGCTGCCTTCGCAGAGTTGTACGACCGCACAGCACCGCGAGTCTTTGGACTCGTGAAGCGCTTGCTGCGCGACCACTCCCAATCCGAAGAGGTCACCCAAGAGATCTTCTTGGAAATCTGGCAGACGGCCACACGATACGACCCCAACAAGGGCGGATCGATGGCCTGGATGTTGACCATGACGCACCGACGAGCCGTCGACCGCGTCAGGGCCTCACAGTCCAGCCGCGACCGTGACGTGCGGATCGGAATCCGCGACCACGCTCAGCCCTTCGATTCGGTGGCCGAGCATGTTGAAGTGAGTATCGAGAGCGAGAGAGTGAAGGGGGCCATGATGCGATTGACAGAACTTCAGCGACAGGCTGTCCAGCTCGCCTACTTCGGTGGCTACAGCCACAGCGAGGTCTCGAGCATGCTCAGCGTGCCAATCGGGACGGTCAAGACTCGACTGCGTGACGGCATGATCCGTCTGCGCGACGAGTTGGGGGTGGCGTCGTGAACCCGAAGCACTCACAAGACCTCGGCCTGAACAGCGGAGCATATGTTCTTCACGCTTTGAGCGAGGCAGAAAGCGCACGATTCGAGTCGCTTCTCGCCGACTCGGAAGAGACCCGCGCCGAGGTGACCGAGTTGGCAGACACGGCCGTCGAGCTGGGGCTGTCTGTCGAACCCGTTGCTCCTCCGGCCGCGCTGCGCGCCAGCATTCTTGACCAGCTCGCTTCGACTCCGCAGCTCGGGCCACTCGCTCGGGTTGTTCCGTCTGCAGATGACGACGAGCAACACGAGATCGCTCAGCCCGTCGGACCCGCTGAGGAGCGGGCTCGCCGTCGCTGGTACACGCGTCCCGCGACCACCCTGCTCGCTGCTGCTGCCGCGGTGGCGCTGGTGTTCGGTGGCGGCGTCGCGGTGAACTCGGTGATTGAAGGGCAACACGCCAGCGCCACGGCCTCGCAGATCACGCAGATCCAGGCCGCATCCGACTACCGACGGTCAACCGTGAAGGTCAGCACCGGTGGAACAGCCACCTTGATCTGGGCGGTGTCGTTGCAGCACTCCGCGATCATGGTGCAGGGTCTCGACAAGCTGCCCAGTGGCAAGACCTACGAACTCTGGTACATCGGCAAAAAAGGCCCCCGGTCGGCCGGCACCTTCGACGCAAGTAGTTCGGTACAGGGCATCATGCTGACCGGTGATATGCAGGTCGGCGACCTGGTCGGACTCACGATCGAACCCGCGGGCGGATCTCAGAAGCCGACCACCAACCCGATCGTGGTCGTGACCACGGCGTAGTCCGCGGCACATACTTCGTCGCGAGGCCGATCAGCCGAACTTGCCTGAGACGTAGTCTTCTGTGGCCTGCACACTCGGCCGCGAAAACATCGTGTTCGTGTCGTCGTACTCGATGAGCTTGCCCGGTTTGCCGGCGCCGGCGATGTTGAAGAACGCCGTCTTGTCACTGACCCGTGATGCCTGCTGCATGTTGTGGGTGACGATGACGATCGTGTAGTCCTGCTTGAGCTCTTCGATCAGGTCTTCGATCGCGAGGGTCGAGATCGGGTCGAGGGCCGAGCACGGCTCGTCCATGAGCAGCACATCCGGTGACACCGCGATGGCCCGGGCGATGCACAGGCGTTGCTGCTGGCCGCCGGACAGGCCCGATCCTGGCAGCGTCAGGCGGTCTTTCACCTCGGTCCAGAGATTCGCGCCCTTGAGAGATTTCTCGATGAGGTCGTCGCCATCCGATTTCGAAAGCCGACGGTTGTTCAGGCGAACCCCCGCGAGCACGTTGTCGGCAATCGACATCGTGGGGAACGGGTTGGCGCGCTGGAAGACCATGCCGACCTGGCGTCGCACCAGTACCGGGTCGACTCCCGGCCCGTACAGGTCGTTGCCGTCGATGATGACCTCGCCCGTCACGTGTGCGCCAGGGATGACCTCGTGCATGCGGTTGAGTGTGCGCAGGAACGTGGTCTTGCCGCACCCGCTCGGACCGATGAAGGCGGTCACGGTGCGCGGCTCGATGTTGATGGAGACGCCTTCGACGGCGAGGAAGTCGCTGTAGTAGACGTTGAGGTCATTGACCTCGATGCGCTTGGACACTGGGTTCCGTTTCGTCTCGGGGTGGCCGGGCGCTGTTAGCGCAGACCCTTGGGTGCAAAGATTCGCGCGACGATCCGCGCGACAAGGTTGAGGATGACGACCAGGATCACGAGCAGCAGGGCGTTACCCCAGGCTGAGTTGAACGAGGCCTCGATATCAGTCCCGGGGAACTTGTAGAGAGCGTATGCCTGCACCGCCATCGTGCTCATCGGACCACTGAACGGGTTCGCGTTGAAGTTGTTCGTAAAGCTCGCCGCAATGAAGATCGGAGCGGTCTCGCCGATGACGCGAGCGATCGCGAGCATGATGCCGGTCACGAGACCCGCGATGGCGGTCGGCAGCACAATTCGGGTGATGGTCGCGAACTTGGTCACCCCGAGCGCGTATGACGCTTCACGCAACTCAGACGAGACGAGCTTGAGCATCTCCTCGCTCGAGCGCACCACAATCGGAATCATCAGCACCGAGAGGGCGACCGACGCCGAGAAGCCGCTGAACGCTCGTGTCGGTCCCATGATGATCGTGAACAACGAGAAGGCGGCAAGGCCGGCGACGATCGAAGGGATGCCGGTCATGACATCCACGAGCAAGGTCACGGTGCGTGCCATCCACTGGGTAGGGCTGGCGTACTCGACCAGGTAGATCGCGGTCAGCAGACCGATCGGGATCGACATCAGCGCCGCAATGCCCGTGATCTCGAGTGTTCCGACGATCGACTGCAGGGCGCCTTGGGTCACCGTCACCTTGAGAGTGGTGGGATCGAAGTGGCTACCCGTGCTCTGGGTGATGAAGGTCCAGTTGAGGGAGCCGATCCCGCGTGCGACCACGGTGCCGAGCGTCGACACCAGCGGGATGAATGCCAGAAGGAAGGCGATCACCACGATGCCGCGCACGACTCGGTCCGTCGCTCTGCGGCGGTTCTCGACGATGGTCGAGAAGACACCGACGGTGACCAGGTAGACGATCGCAGAGACCACCAGCCAGCCGACAAGGTTGAAGCCCATCAGCATAAACGTGCCGCCCACGCCGACCAGCGCCGCGCCGACGGCGGAGAGCTCGAAGAACCGCGGCAGCTGACCGCTGGTGAGGCCGTTGGGGCGCGGACGCGGTGCGCGCGGGCCGGTGAGCAGGCTCGCGGTCATGACGCTCCTCCTCGTGTTGCTTGATCGGTGGGCGACTCGGGGTCGCCGGGGATTCCAGAATTCGCGGCGGTGACCACGATCGGTGACGCCCCCGGCGTCAGCACGATTCCCATAGGGGCCTTCTTGCGCCGCTTCGGGCCGGACCCGGTTCGCGCGATTACCCCGCGAGCGACGAAGTTCACCACGAGCGAGATCACGAACAAGATGAGCCCCGTGCCGATCAGGGCGTCGCGCTGCAGGGGGTTCGACTCCGGAAAGTTGAGCGCCAGGTTGGCCGCAATGGTTTGCGAGTTCTGGCTGTCGGTAAGAATGCTGACCCAGAATTTCAATGACGGCGAGATGATCAGCGCGATCGCCATCGTCTCACCGAGCGCGCGGCCCAGTCCGAGCAGAATCGCGCTCACAACGCCCGAGCGGGCGTAGGGAAACACCGCGAGCCGGATCGTCTCCCACTTCGTGGCGCCGAGTGCGAGTGCGGCCTCCTCGTGGAGCCGCGGCGTCTGCAAGAAGATCTCACGAGAGATCGAGGTGATGATGGGCAAGATCATCACGGCGAGAACCACCGCTCCGGCAAGGATCGTGGAGCCTGTGCTGGTCGCCGGGCCAGCGAAGATGGGGATCCACCCGAGGTTCGCGCTGAGCCAATGCTCGAGAGGCAGCAGAAATGGCCGGATGACGAAGATGCCCCAGAGGCCGAAGACCACCGACGGAACAGCGGCCAGCAGGTCGACCAGGTAGCCGAGAATGCCGGCCAAGCGTCGAGGCGCGTAGTGCGAGATGAAGAGGGCGATGCCGAGAGCTATCGGTGCGCCGATCACCAGGGCGATGGCAGACACCCAGATCGTGCCCCAGACCAGCGGACCGACGTATTCCCAGAAGCTGTCGTTGCCGGCCGTTGTGCCTCCGGCAAGATCCGGTGTCTGCCAGTTGGCGACGATTGCCGGCATTGCTTTGATAATCAGGAAGAGGGCGACCGCCGCGAGAATCACCATGATCAGGGTGGCCGAGCCGATGCTCAGGCCGAAGAAGATCCGGTCTTCTGGCCGTGCCCTCGACGTGGACCTGACACGTGCCGACCCCGCTCCCCGAGGGGAACGGGGTCCGGTCGTGTCGACGCCGGCGGTCACGCCGGGCGACTCAGCGCTAGCGGGGGAACCAGTTGTATGGGTACTCACTGATTTCTTTCTCGCTCAGGCGTGCAGTCGCGCCGACGTGACCGGATGGCAGCAGGATATGTCCTGCGGCCGCTTGCTGGAGTGTTACTTGATGAGGGCGATGCTCTTCTGGGCGTCTTTCAGGACCGAATCCGGAAGGGGCGCCGAACCGGCGTTCTTCGCGGCGACGGCCTGACCGAGTGTGCTCTCGAGGAACCCGAGGTACGCCTTGACCAGCTTGCCCTGCTTGGCATCCTTGTGAACGGTGCAGGTGATGATGTAGCTGAGCAGCGGGATTGCGTATGCCGACTTGCCGGTGATCTTCGAGTAGTCGATGACCTGCGTCATGTCGCCATCACCCTGGGCCTCGGTGCTGGCAGCCGCCTCGAAAGCTGCAGTGGCGCCCGCGGCTGAGTAGGCCACGAAGTCGGTGCCGGTGCCCACCTGGATGTGAGCCTGAGCCAGCTTGCCGACCGAGCTCTGGTCGGCGTAGCCGATGGTGCCAGCGCCCGCGGTTACCGCCGAGACGACACCAGAGCCACCCTGCTGGCCGCTCGTGCCGGCGATCGGCCAGGCGTTGGTCGGTGCAACGGTGAAGATGGCTTTCTGGGTGTCGCTGAGGTACTTGGTGAAGTTGGCTGTGGTGCCGGATCCGTCTGAGCGAGTCACGACCGTGATCGCGGTCGACGGCAGCGTCACGCCCGAGTTGTCGGCGGCGATAGCCGGGTCGTTCCAGGTTGTGATCTGGAGCGTGAAGATCTTCGCCACGGTCGCCGAGCTGAGCTTGAGGGTTGTCACGCCCGGCAGGTTGTAGACCAGCGCGACACCAGACAGGTAGGCCGGCAGGTCGATCGGGGCGCCTCCGGCGCAGAGGGTCTTGCCGGCGGTGTACTGCTCCGGCTTGAGGGCCGCGTCCGATCCGGCGAAGTCGTAGCTGCCTGAGAGGAAGTTGGTGACGCCGCCACCGGAACCCTGCGATTTGTCGTAGTTGATGACGACGCCAGCTGCCATCGAGTTGAACGCGGGAGTCCACGCGCCCTGGGCGTTGGCCTGGGCGCTTGAGCCACCCGCGGCGATCGTGCCGGCAAGTGTGGAATCGATCTTCGGCCCGGCGACCGTGGCGTCGGCAGCAGCCGACGGAGCGGTTGTGCTGCCGGGGTCTGACGTGGTGGCGCAACCGGCAAGTGCCAGCGTTCCGATGAGTGCAAAGGCAGCAATGCTGCCCGAGCGCGTGATCTTCACTGTGTTCCCTTCGGGAATGGGGATGGTGTCTGGGTCGACCCAATGGCGGGCCGATAGCGACGCTACGAACGGCTCGTGACCACCTTCATGGCGAACGGTGAACGGAAGGTGAACGAACGCAGAAATCGCGGTCCGGATGTGGCGGCGCTCAGGCCGTCGGGCCGTGCACTTCGACGGCCACAACGCCGGTCTCGGGGTGATCCACCGGCACGTGCAGCACCGCGTACTCGCCGGTCGCGAGCATCCCCGCGCGCTGTAACTCGCCGGAGTCGGGCGTTCCGGTGGCCCGCGACACCGCGTCGATGATCTGCGGCAGCACCGGTCCGTGACTGCAGAACACGGTCGTCACGCCCTTGGTCAGACGCTTGTCGATGAGCTGCGAGACCGCCGTGCCGCCGCTGGAATAGGCGTCCTGGCTGATCTCGGGCTTCTCTTTCACCTCGAGACCGGTCACCCGCGCGCTCGGGGCGATCGTCTGCAGGCAACGCTCTGCGGTTGACGACAGCAGCGTGACCGGGCGGAAGGCCGCAATGCCGGGGGCGACGCTCAACGCCTGGTCGATGCCTCGCTGCAGCAGCGGGCGGGTGGCGTCAGGACCGTCCCAGTTCTGCGGGGGCATCGCTTTGCCGTGGCGCAGCGCGATGATCGCGAACGTGCGCGCGCGGCCCTGCTGGTGCAGTTCGGCGAAGCGGTCGACGATGTCGACATCGTGCGGAAAGCTCAGCGTGGCGCGAGCGTCGGCCGGAGAAATCCAGTGCAGGCTCTCGATCTCGTCGTTCGGGGCGAAGGTCGAGTTGGCGATCGCGAGGTCGCTGACTTCGGCTGCCCAGTAGTAGACGACCTTGTCTCGGCCGTTCGGCAGTGGGTATTCGACGACGCCGAGTGGGGTGCCGAGCCCGACCACCAAGCCAGTCTCTTCTGCGATCTCGCGCACCGCGGTCTCGGGAAGCGTCTCACCCGGGTCAACCTTGCCCTTGGGGAGCGACATGTCGCGGTGCTGCGTGCGATACACCAGCAAGATCTCGACGCCGCGTGTGCCCTCACGCCAGCACACGGCACCCGCGGCGAGCACCGGAGGGCTCGTCGGGGCGCTGGGACTCACCGCTGGCCTCCACGGCGTCGCCCGGCGATCTGTCGCATCAGCGTGACTTGCATATCGGCGAGCGGCTCACCGGTGGGCGAGAGGTTGTGTCGCACCCAGACTCCGTCTTGCCCGAGCCACCACGACGAGGTGTCGTCGCTCATCGCTTGGTCGAGCAGCCCACGCAGCTCGTCGAGATGCTCGGGGCGCACGATGCGCACCATTGCTTCGACTCGGCGGTCGAGATTGCGGTGCATCATGTCGGCACTGCCGATGTAGACCTGGGGGTCGCCGTCATTGGCGAACCAGAAGATTCGGGAGTGCTCCAGGTAGCGGCCCAGGATGCTGCGCACCCGGATGTTTTCGCTCACCCCCGCGACGCCCGGTCGCAGCGAGCAGATGCCGCGCACCACGATGTCGACAGGCACTCCGGCGTTGCTCGCCCGGTAGAGCGCGTCGATGATGATCTCGTCGACCATCGAGTTGACCTTGATCCGGATGCCGCTGGCCCGGTCGGCCGCCGCATTCTGGGTCTCGACCTCGATGCGCTTGAGCAGCCCCTTACGCAGGTGGAGGGGCGCCACCAGCAGCCGTTTGAACTTCTTCTCGATCGCGTAGCCCGAGAGCTCGTTGAACAGTCGGGTGAGGTCTTTGCCGACCACGTCGTCTGCCGTGAGCAGGCCCAGGTCTTCGTAGATGCGGCTGGTCTTCGGGTTGTAGTTGCCGGTGCCGATGTGGCTGTAGTGCTTGAGCGTTCCGTTGCGGTCTTGACGCACGACCAGCGCGAGCTTGCTGTGCGTCTTCAGCCCGACTAGCCCGTAAACGACGTGCACCCCGGCCTTCTCGAGCTTGCGCGCCCAGCCGATGTTTGCCTGTTCGTCGAAGCGCGCCTTGATCTCGACCAGCGCCAGAACAGCCTTGCCCGCTTCTGCGGCGTCGATCAGCGCCTCGACAATCGGGCTGTCACCGCTGGTGCGATACAGGGTCTGCTTGATGGCCAGCACGTTCGGATCGGCGGCCGCCTGCTCGAGAAATGCCTGCACGCTGGTCGCGAACGACTCGTACGGGTGGTGCAACAGGATGTCGCCGCGATCGATCGACGCGAAGACATCGGGCTTCTCGGTCGGCTCGACGGGCAGTAGGTTGACGCTCGTCGTCGGCACATTGCGGGGGTACTTGAGCGAGGGACGATCCAGCTTTGTCACCTCGAACAGGCCGCCCAGGTCGAGCGGAGCCGGCAGGCGGTAGACCTCCTGCTGGGTGATCTGCAACTCCGACATCAGAAGGCCCAGCGTGACGTCGTCCATGTCGTCGCTGATCTCGAGCCGGATCGGCGGGCCGAAGCGGCGCCGCAGCAGCTCCTTCTCGAGAGCCTGGATCAGGCTCTCGGTCTCGTCTTCTTCGACCTCGACGTCCTCGTTGCGCGTGACGCGGAACTCGTGGTGCTCGACGATCTCCATTCCGGGGAACAGGTGGCCCAGATGGTTGGCGATGAGGTCTTCGAGGGCGATGTAGCGCAGCAGGCCGCGTTCGTCATCCGGCAACTGCACGAACCGCGGCAGGTTGGTCGGCACCTTGAGGCGCGCGAACTCCTCTTTGCCGGTCTTCGGGTTGCGCACCCGGATCGAGAGATTGAGTGACAGTCCCGAGATATAGGGGAATGGATGCGCGGGGTCGACCGCGAGCGGCATCAATACCGGAAAGATCTGGGCCGAAAAGATCTCGTCGATGCGGATGCGATCTTTCTCGTCGAGATCGTTCCAGCTCTCGATGTGGATTCCGGCCTCGTCGAGGTCGGGCTTGACGACGTCGTGGAAGGCGCGGGCGTGCCGTTCTTGCAGCTCGTGCGCCTTGTCGCCAATGTCGGCGAGCACATCAAGCGGAGCGCGACCGACGTTGGTCGGCACCGCAAGCCCGGTGGCGATGCGTCGCTTCAGGCCCGCCACGCGCACCATGAAGAACTCGTCGAGGTTGCTCGCGAAGATGGCCAGGAACTTGGCGCG
>JBDUBG010000242.1:0-8758 GCA_040004215.1 Pseudolysinimonas sp.
CCTCGCGCAGGCGGGCGAAGCGCTCCTTGAACTCGGGCCAGCTTTGCTCGCCTGCGCCGCGGAATCCGGTCGCGATCTCGTTCAGAGCCTCGCCGGTGCCGACCCCGAGCATGATGCGGCCCGGGTACATGACACCCATGCTCGCGAAGGCCTGCGCGATCACGGCCGGGTTGTAGCGGAACGTCGGCGTCATCACGCTCGTGCCGATTTGGATCGTCTTCGTGCGCTCACCGACCGCGGCCATCCAGGTCAGCGAGAAGGGCGCGTGCCCGCCCTCGTGCCGCCAGGGCTGGAAGTGATCGCTGACGGCGACAGACTCCATGCCGTGCGCCTCGGCCGCCACTGCGATCTCGACCAACTCACGCGGGTCGAACTGCTCGGCGGATGCTTTGTATCCGAGTTTCAGGGTCACGAGTCTCCTTTGTCCTGAGTCCATTGTCTCTCGCGGCGATCACCCGCGAATCGCGGTGCGTCGCCCCGCGAGCCTGGCGTACCGCAAGATGGTCAAATGAGCACCTCGGCCGCGCGTGTGTGGCTGCGCCGCGCCGGCCGCGCTCGCGCCGCTCTGACCACGATCGGGGCCACCATCCTGGTGCTCGCCGCCACCGTGGGCGTGACCGTCGGAGGGCTCGATCGCAGCAGCGCAGACGGCATTCGGGAGTCGCTCGGGGTGGCTTCCGCGACGCTCACCGTCTCGGCGCCGCGCGCGACCAACGAGTCGGCTCAGGATGCCGCGATCCGCCGTGAGATCGCGACCACCTTCTCCGGAGTTCCGGTGACGGTCGAGCGCAGTTCAGCTGGCACTGCCGATCGCTGGACCATTGCGCCCGTCGCGTCCCGGTTCGACGCGTCTCGACTTGCCGCACTCGAGCACGCATACCGCACCATCGGCCCACGCATTGAAGCTGATGGCGCTGCTCACTCCCCAGCCGTGCGTGTCTCGGGCGATGGGGTCGCCACGGTGGTCGGGGTGCGGCGCGGACTGGCAGCCCTCGGAGCGATCTCACCCGTGCCGGAAGGCGTGCTCGCCCTCTCGGGTCTCATCGCGCTCGTGCTCGCGCGCGGCGCGCTGACCGAGGGTCGGCGCAACGAGACGCGGTTGCTGCGGTCACGGGGCGGTACCGTTCGCGGCATTGTTGCGCTCGACGCTCGTGAGTCGTTGTTCGTCTGCGTCATGGGGACGGCACTCGGGGCCGGGGCCGCAGCCTTCGCTATCGTCGCTGTCTTCGGGTCGCCACCGAGCCCTGTGGCCGTCGCAGTACCGGCGGCGATCGTGCTGATCGGAGCTCTCGTCATCAATATCGTCGCGTCGCGGCGGGCGGCGGCGGGCGCTGACGGTGCCCCGCGCGAGAGCTCCGGTCGGCGCCGAGCGGTTGCATCGGGCACCGCGCTTGCCTTCGCCATCGCACTCACCGCGATCGCGACGTGGCGCTTTGAGTCTGGGGTCCAGAACAGCACTAACTTCGCGCAGGACCCGACGGCCGTTCTGGCGCCAGCTGCCCTGCTCTGTCTCATTGTGGTGCTCGGGCTGATCGCCGCGTCGCGGGTCGCCTCGTTGGTCGAGGCTCGGGTCGCCCGTGGCCGGAATGTGCACGGGTTGCTGCCGCTGCGGGATGCGGACCGACGGATTCCTCTGCTGGTCGGCCCGGCCGCCCTGGTCGCCCTCGCCGTGGCCACCGCTACGATCGCGGGCAGCTATGGCGCCACCTGGTCGCGGTACCTCGCCGACTCGCAACTGCTCACCGCGGGGGCGCCCGTTCATGCTGCGCTCAGCGGCCCGACTCTGCTTCAGGACCGCAGCGAGCTGATCGACCTTGCGCCGTACCGCTCGACCGATGCAGTGACGGCAGCGGTGCCGGTGAGCCGCGAGTCAGATCAATACTCCGACACGGCGGTCACGGTGGTGGGGGTGCGTGCGAGCGAACTCGCCCGGCTGCTGCCCTCAGACTCGACAGTCATTAACACGGGGACGCTGGCTGCAGCGCTGAGCCGGCAGGCACCCGTCGGGATCGATCTCGGACGCGGCGACTCCGTCACCCTGACCATGTCGGCTGCCGCGACGGCCGACCCGCTGCTGGTCGACCAGGGCGATGTGCAGTACGACTTCGATGGCAACCCGCTTCCGCCACCGCCGGTGTCGACCGAACCCGACACCGTTCTCACGACGCTCTGGCTCTCCGATCCGCTTGGCAGCTTGGTGCCCGTGACGATCGACTCGGTGAACGTTTCGCTGGGCGGTTCGAACGCGACAACGGACGTGTCGGCTCCGCTCCCGCCCGGTGGGCCGTGGACGATCGTCGCCCTGGATCCTCTGCTGCAGTCCCCACAAGCGATTCTCGACTTCAGTTTCCGGGTCTCGGACATCCGGGTCTCAACATCCGGTGAAACCCGGAAGATCGACCTTCCCGCCCAAGCCTGGACTCCGCTGAATTCTGTCTTCGGCGACGGCGACTCCACCGCGATCGCCGACGCGCCGCTGGCATTCGCGCGAGTGGTGGTGCCGCCCGTGGATGCCGGGGGGCTCGGCCTGCGACTCATGCCGGGCGGTGCAGCGCGGGTTCCGCTTGTGGTCAGTCAGCCGTTCGCCCACGCCAACGGCTTGAGCGTAGGCAGCAGCGTCGCACTCGATGGCACGTGGTCATCGTTCCAGGGCGTGGTGCGGCAGGTGGTCGATCTCGTGCCGGGGACGACCTCCGGCTACTCGGCGATCGCCGACCTGGTCGCGCTGAACGCGGGGCGGCTGCGGGCATCGGAGCAGCTGCAGGCGGTGCACGAGGTGTGGGTGGGAACGGAGCAGCCGACCGTGGTCGCGGCTCGGCTCGGGGCGGTCCTCCCGCACGCTCGGATCACGCGCGCCGACGACGCCGGGGGAACGGACTTCACCCGCATCGCCATCACCATGCTGTGGATCGGCGCGATCGGAGCGGTGGCGCTCGCCTGGATGACGATCGGATCCGCAGCGCTCGCTATGCTGCGACGGCGGCGGCAGGAGTCGCGCGTGCTGCGCGCACTGGGGGTGCGCGCCTCCCGACAGGCGGGCTGGCGACGGTCTGAGTTCGCCGGCGTCGCAGCGATCGGCGCGCTGATCGGCCTCTTCGCCGGCGTCGTGACCGCGCTCATCACCGTCGCCCCCCTGGCGCGGCTGGCCACACCGACTGCGCCGCTCTTCCTCACCACCCGACTGATGACCGATGTCGGCCCGATCGTGCTCGCGGTGGGAGTGCTTGCCGCTGGAGCCGCCGTGCTGATCGCTGTCTACGGTCGCAGCATCGCCGCAAAGGTGCGTAGATGAACGCCGCGCGCGGGCTGACTTCTCGCCGTCTCCTTCGTCTCGGAATCGCCGCCATGCGTGGCGGCCTGCTGATGATCGGTGTGCTCACGCTCATCGCAGCAGCTGTCGCCACCGCCGGCCCCAGGATCGCCTCCGGTGTTCTCGCCAGCGAACTGTCATACCGGTTGACCACCGCGAGCGCGAACGCTCTTGACCTCCAGGCTTCCGTCGATCCCGTTCCGACGACCACCAGCGACGACTTCGTCACCGCGACCGCGAAGACCTGGGCAGCATTCGACAGCGAACTGCCAATTATCCACAACAGCATGCCGCTGGCACTGAAAGCGGTGGCCGGGGCTGGCCGCTACGTCGGCAGGAACGACGGGGGCACCCATAGCGGCATCCCGGCGAGCGGCGCGCCCCATGGTCCGCCGAAACGCTTTCTGACGCTCTCGCTGGAGGGAAACCCGGAACTGCGCTCCGATGCCGCGCTGGTCTCTGGCGCCTGGCCAACTTCGGTGCCCGACGACGACGCCCTGCCCATTCCTGTGGTGGTGAGCGCCGCAACCGCTACCGAACTCGAGTGGCATGTGGGCGAGGTGCAGACCCTGAAGAGCTTCACCGACCAGCCCCGTCAGATCGTGCTCGTCGGAACGGTCCGGCCGCGGCATCCGTCTGCCGACTACTGGCAGTTGGACACGTCTCGCGTGAAGGCGCCCGGGATCCCTTCAACGGATGGGGATTCCACGACCTTCCACGGGGTGATCTGGCTCGACTCTGACTCGTGGCCCACCATCTCGTGGGAGTTTGAGGGCGCCGCCATTCGCAGTTGGTTCCCCGTCGACGGAAGTCGGGTCTCGCCGTCCGAGTTATCGCCGGTGCAGTCAGCACTCGCGCGCTTCTCCTCTTCTGCCCAGCGCGTGGGCAGCGGCGAGAACGCGGTCAGTCCGCGGTACACCAGCAACTTCTCGCTGGTCGCCAGCGCATACCTCGACCGCGCAGGAGCCGCGAGCGGGGTCCTCTCGTTGATCAACGCCGGACCGCTCGGCACGGCAGGGGCCCTGCTGCTCTTGGCCGTGAGTCTGTTGGTCGAGCGGCGGCGGGTCGCCACCCGACTGCAGCGCGCCCGGGGAGCGACCGACGGCCAACTGCGGGGAGAACTCGCCGGTCAGCTCGCCGTCGCGACCCTGCCGGGAGCGGTGCTGGGGGTGATCCTCGGCCTTCTGATCAGTCCTGGCGCGCCCGGCATCGTCGCCGTCCTCGTGGTGGCCGCGGTCGCGGCAACACTTCCCCTCCTGGTCGGGGTGACGCAGCTCGCACCGCCTTGGTCGCAGCGCATGGGAGAGAGCGGCGCCCGGAGGGCGCGGCTGGTGTTTGACGGCATTCTGGTTTTGGTGGCCGCCCTGGACACCCTGCTGCTCATCCAACGCGGGCTCGCAGGCGAGGCGCCCAGCCTTGCAGCCGATCCGCTGCTGACGGTGACCCCCCTCATCCTGTCTGCGGCCGGATGCGCGCTGGCCCTGCGAGCGCTCCCCCCGGTGCTTCGTGCGCTGGGTTCGCTCGTGCGGCGCGGCCGTGGTGCGGTCGCTCTGATCGGACGGGCGAACTCAGCTCGTGTCGGCGCGCGTTTTTTGCCCGTGTTCGCCACGGTTACCGGAATCGCGATCGCTCTTTTTGCTTCCTCGATCCTGGCCACCCAGCAGCGCGGGCTGACCGATGCCGGAGTGGGAGAGATCGGCTCAGACATCCGAATCTCGGCCGGGCAGGTCTCCGACGCCCACCTCGACGCACTGCGTGCGCTGCCCGGCGTTGCCGATCTCGTGGTGGTGAACGCAATCGGCGGCGTTCAGGTTCCGGGGCACGCCGAGACCTTTCCTCTGTACAGCGTCGACCACGCTCAGCTCATCGCAGTCGAATCCGACCTCTCGGCGCAGAAGCGCCGGTTTCCTCTCCTCGGCACGAAGCAGGGTGGCACGCCGGTCGCATACAGCGGCGGCTTTCTCCAGCCCTTGAGCTCGCACCCTCGCCTGGAAGGCTCGATGTCACTGGCGGTCAACTCCATCACCAACGACGATCCTCCGCCCAAGTTCGTGAGCAGCTCGCCTTGGGTTGTGCTGGATGCCAGCGCAGTTCCGGAAGCCCAACTCAACTTGCTGCGACAGGACTCGGTCATGATCCGCGTGACTCCGGGCGCCGACCCCGATCGGGTGACCCGCAGCATCCGGAGCGTCATCGGCACCGGTCCGGTGATCGCCTCGGCGCTCGACCGGGTGCGCGACCTGACTGCATCGCCGCTCGTGCCAGGGCTCACGACGGTGGTGCTGGCCGCGATCGCGCTATCGGTGTTGTTCAGCGTGCTGGCGCTTCTTCTCACCCTTCTCATGAACACCGGGAGTCGCGCTGTGCTGCTCGCGCGCGTCCGGGCGCTCGGCTTCGCGCGGAGGCAGGCCGTCGGCCTGATCGGGTGGGAACTGGGACCGATGGTCGTACTCGGAGCACTTGCAGGAGCCGTGCTGGGCATCGTTGTCGCCGTGCTGTTCCTCTCGGCCGTCGACCTGTCTACCTTCGTCGGCGGGACCTCCCCGCCCCTCTTGTCGATCGACCCTGCGCTTGCCCTCGCTTCGCTCGCCGTCTTCGTGGTGAGCGCCGCCCTCGCGACCGTGGGCACAGCGATCGCCGCGACTCGCTCGCTCTCCTCCACCCATCGCACCAGAGAGTTGGATCCGTCATGACTCCGATCAGCACCGCACCCGCTCCCACCCGCGAGGACGCCATCGTCTGCACCGAGCTGGTGCGCATCTTCAGGTCGGAGGGTGTCGAGGTGCAGGCCCTCCAAGGGCTCAACCTGCGCGTGGCCGACGGCGAACTGGTCGCGATCGTCGGAGCATCCGGATCCGGCAAGTCGACGCTGCTCGGCATCCTCTCCGGGCTGGATGCACCGACAGCGGGCAGCGCGGTGGTCGCGGGTCGCGCGATCGGCACCCTGACTGCCGCGCAGCGGGTCGACTATCTGCGCACCGGGGTCGGATTCATCTGGCAGCAGACCACGCGCAACCTGCTGCCATACCTGAGCATCGCCGAGAACATCACGCTGCCGATGCTGCTGGCCAAACTCGGCAGGGCACCGCGTGCCGCGCGGCTCGACGAACTGCTCGAGCTGCTGGAACTGGGGCCAGATGCGGATCGCTCCCCCGCCGAGCTCTCGGGCGGCGAACTGCAGCGCGCCTCGATTGCCGTCGCCCTCGCGAACAGTCCGGAGGTGCTGCTCGCCGACGAACCGACCGGCGAGCTGGACGAGGCCGCGTCGGTGCAGGTGCTCGAGGCGATGCGCGCGGTGAACCGCGAGCTCGGCACCACAACGCTGATCGTCACGCATGACTCCACCGTCTCGGAGCACGTGAGTCGCACGGTGCAGATCCGCGACGGCCGCACCTCCACCGAGGTGCTCAGGCGTCCTGCAGCCGGTGACCCGACATCCCGTGCCAGTGTCGCGTTCGGGAGCGCCGAGACCTTCACGGTCATCGACGCGCAGGGGCGTTTGCAACTGCCCGCCGACTACGTGAACAACCTGTCGCTGCACGACCGCGTGCGACTGGCGCTGAAAGACGATCACGTGCGGGTCTCGCCGGGTGACGGCGCCGCGAGCGAGGAGGCCCCCCATGACTGAGGCGGCGCACGGTGCGACAGTGAGCGAAGCCGACGGCGGTGGCCGGGCAGAACCGGTGTTGCGGGCGACGGGGGTGACCCGCGTTTTTGGCGAGGGCGAGGCATCCGTCACTGCCTGCGCGGATATCGACCTCCACGTCGCCGCGGGTGAGCTCATGGTGATCCGCGGCCGATCCGGTGCGGGCAAGACGACGCTGCTCAATCTGCTCGGCGGCCTCGACCGCCCGACGTCGGGATCGATCCAGCTGTTTGCACCGGGCGGCGGTGACTCGCTCGACCTCGCTACCGCCTCCGAGCGCGAGTTGGTGGCCACGCGGCGCGCGAGCTTCGGGTTCATCTTCCAAGACTTCGGCCTGCTTCCGGTGCTCTCGGCGGCCGAGAACGTCGAGCTGCCACTCCGGCTCGCCGGCATGGATCCCGCCGAACGCGACGAGCGGGTTACCCACCTGCTCGAACTGGTCGGTCTCGCGCGCAACCGTGCACAGCGGCCTGACGAACTCTCGGGCGGTCAGCAGCAGCGTGTCGGCATCGCCCGCGCCCTGGCGCGGCGCCCGCGCATCCTGCTCGCCGACGAGCCCACCGCGCAGCTGGACAGCGCGACCGGCGCCGACATGATCGAGTTGCTGGTCGAAGTAGTCAGGACCGAGGGTGCGACGGCCATCGTCACGACGCACGACGCGGCAATGGCGGGGCGCGCTGATCACACGGTGATGCTGCGTGACGGCCGACTCGACGACTCGATGCACGGGCGCCATCGAGTCGCCGAATAGCGCGAGGATGGTGCTCATGAGACTCGGCCTCGACGCCGACCGGCTGCTGCCGATCGAGCCTGCTGCACGCGCGGTGGCCAGGAGGCTGTACGACGCCGTCGCAGACGCGCCGATCCTCTCGCCGCACGGCCACGTCGACCCGCGCCTGCTGCTCGATGACCACCCCTTTCCCGACCCTGTCGATCTCTTGGTGCGGCACGACCACTACGTGACGCGTCTGCTGCACGCGAACGGGGTGCCGCTGGAGCAATTCGGCACCTTCGAGAACCCTCGCGAGGCCTGGCAGCTGTTCTGTGAGAACTGGCATCGTTTTGCGGGGACGGCATCCGAATACTGGCTGAGCTCGATCCTGGTGGGGCTATTCGGTATTGACGAGCAGCCGGATGCCGCCAACGCCGACAGCCTGTTCAGCAGGATCATCCGATCGCTCGCCAGCCTCGAGTTCCGCCCGCGCGCGCTGTTCGACCGGTTCGGTATCGAGGTGCTCGCCACCACCGACGATCCGCTGGACGACCTCGAGGCGCACCGCGCGTTGGCTGCCGATCCGAGCTTCGGCGGCCGCGTCATCCCGACCTTCCGACCGGATGCCTACCTCGACCCCGAGGCGCCCGGATTCGGCGAGCGCGTCGAGCGGCTGGGCGGCGCGACCTTCGCGCAGTACCTCGACGCGCTGGCCGCACGGCGCGCGTATTTCGTCGAGAACGGCGCCGTCTCGGCCGACCACGGGGTGCTCGAGCCTTATACAGCCGACCTCGACGATGCCGAAGCCGCCCGACTGTTCGACGCGGCGCGGGCGGGCACGATCTCGCCCGCAGAGGCGCGCGCATTCCGCGGCCGCATGCTCATCGAGATGGCCAGCATGAGCGTTGACGACGGACTCGTCATGACGATCCACGCTGGGGTGCACCGCAACCACCACCTGCCCACCTTCGAGCGCTTCGGCCCGGACACCGGCCACGACATCCCGGTCGCCACCGAGTGGGTGCACAACCTGCGACCCCTGCTGCAGCGCTTCGGCACCGATCCGCGCCTGCACCTCATTCTGTTCACG
>JBDUBG010000285.1:0-8754 GCA_040004215.1 Pseudolysinimonas sp.
TCGGCTTTCTGGTCAACGCGGATGCCGCTCGATTCGGGATCGCCGCCGTGATGAGCGTGCAGCTGGCGCAGTACTTCCGTGACACCGGAACGAGCTTCAGCGAGCTTCGCGACGAACTGCGCGGCACTCAGCCCACCGGTGGCGTCGAAACCATCGTGGCGCGAGCCGTCGACCGCGGCGAGCTGCCCAGCAGCGCGTTGCCCGGGCGCGTCATCACGCTGCCATTCGATCTCATGCGGCACGAGATGTTCATGACCATGCGCCCGATTCCGAAGGCGACACTCATCGAGTTCGTCGACGTGATCTGGTTGCCGCTGCTTCGACAGTTCGGCGCGCGGGTGTAGGCCAGGCGTCAGCCCGGCAGTTGCGCAAGGAGAGAACCCAGCGGGCCGGGAACCGCGTCGAGATCAAGGGCACCGACGAGCGCTCCTGCATAGCGCTCCTTACGGCCGCTAATGCTGCCGAGAAACCGGTGCAGTTGCGCCTCCGCGGGCCGTCCGCGTTGCGCGGGTTGGCGCTGGAAGGTGCGGAAGCGCGCTAGGTCCCCCTGTTGGTCAAAAACTTCCTCGGCACCGACGACACCCAGCGAACGGATCAGCTCTTCTTCGAGATCCCGCTCGCAGGCGAACACCGCATCCACCGTCAGAAGTCGATCGAAATGCGACCGCTCGCCCTCGTCGCACAGGCCAACCACGCGCCAGCCCAGACCATTGGGGCCGACGACTCGGAAGAAGCGCGCAATGCTCATCGCGCCGCCCATCGGGATGACGATCACCCCCTCGGCAACGAGGTCGCGGCCCAGACGGTCGGCCAGCACCGCCACCGCCACGGCATCGCTGCGGCCCTCGACGAGCACGGCATGCCGGATCCCGGACGTGACCGCGTCGCGGCACAACTGTTGATCGACCACGAGTCGCGCGGCTGCGCGAGCGCGGATAGCCCGTTCCAGGTCGTCGACACCACTGCGACCCTGCTGGTTCACTTCAGCAACCTCGACAGCACCCGATCGGCCAACGGCTTGCCGCCGGTCTGGCAGGTCGGGCAGTACTGGAAGGTCGAGTCGGAGTAAATCACCTGCCGAACGGTGTCGCCGCATACCGGGCACGGGAGCCCGGTGCGACCGTGCACCTGCAGGTTGCTCTTCTTCTCACCCTTGAGCTCGCTGGCCGAGACTCCGTCTGCGCGCTCGACCGCGGCTCGGAGGGTCGACTGGAGGGCGGCAAAGAGGCGAGCCGCGTCATCCGTGTTCATGTCTGCCGCCTTGAACGGCGACATCTTCGCGGCGTGCAGAATCTCGTCTGAGTATGCGTTGCCGATCCCGGCGATGGTCGACTGGTTGCGCAGCACGCCCTTGATCTGCGCGCGCCCCTGCCCTTTCAGGATGTCGACGAACACCGCTTCTGTGAACGACGCGTCGAGCGGCTCTGGCCCGAGTCGCGCGACGCCCGGCACCTCATCGGCACGCCGGACCAGCGAGATCGACAGGCTCTTCTTGGTGCCAGCCTCGGTGATGTCGAGCCCCGATCCATCGTCGAGCACCAGGCGCGCGGCCATCGGCCCCTTGCCAGGGCCTCGCAACATGGGCGCCGGCGCGATGTTGCGCCAACGCAACCAGCCGGCGCGGGCGAGGTGGATCAACAGGTGAAGTTGCCGGTTGTCGATGGTCGTGACGTGCAGATCGAGAAACTTGCCGTGCCGGGTGACATCGGTGACCATCGCGCCGAGCAGCACCGAGAGCGGCGGGTCGTAGGTCTTGAGCGCAGGAAAGGCGAGGATGTCGAGCCGGTCGAGCACGCGCCCGCTCAGGCGACGCGACAGGTCAGTCGCCAACGCCTGCACCTCGGGGAGCTCTGGCATGTGACCAGCTTCCCGTAGATTCAGCCGAGTGGCTCGGTCGGGCGCGAACCCTCCGGCTCGGCGCCCGGCTCAAAGGCCGATGCCGCGGGAACCTCGGTCGCCGGGGCTGCCGTCATCTCGGTCGGCAGGGTGCGCATTCGCCACAGCTTCGAGAAGACCACCGGGATGCCGCCCAGCAGACTTCCCACACACCCCACGATGATCGTGGGCACCACACCAATCGCGGTCGCGAGCAGCCCGGCGGCCAGTCCGCCGATCGGCATGACACCCCAGACGATGAAGCGGATCGACGCGTTCATGCGCCCGAGAAGCGGGGGAGGGCAGATGCGCTGGCGGAAGGTGACTTGGGCGATGTTGTAGACCAGCACAGAGGCACTGAAGAAGAACTCTCCGACGATGATGAGCGGCACCGCGATGGCGGGGAAGTATGCGGCAAGCGGAATGAGGAACGCCGACAGCCCGAACACGATCTGCGACAGCGGGATGGCGTGCCCCTCGCCAACCCACTTCTGGATGCGGCCCGAGAGACTCGCGCCCAGCAGACCGCCCACCGCCCCCGCCGAGCCGATCAGGCCGTAGAACGCCGGGCTCAGTCCGAGTTCGCGCAGCACGAGAATCGGCATCATGGCGAAGATCAACGCGCCGAACAGGTTGCTGATGGCCGTGCACATCACAATCCGCACCAGGAGCGGCTGGCGGAACACCCAGCCGAGGCCCTCTTTGATCTCAACGACGAGGGGTCGGCGGTCTTCGACGGGCTTGGCGACCTCGGTGTCTTTGATGCTCGACAGAGTGAAGAATGACAGCAGGTACGTCAGGGCGGTCACGCCAAGCAACAGGGGCGCAGCCAGGAGTGCCAAGAGCCCTCCGGCGGCTGCGGGGCCGGCGATCCTGGCCACCTGGGCGCTGGTCTCGAGCTTGGAGTTCGCATCGCCGATCTGGTCGCCGCGCACCAGATTCGGGATAAAGCTCTGATAGCTCACATCGAAGAAGACGGAGCACACCCCCACCGCGGTTGCCACGATCAGCAGCTGCCAGAACGCCAGTACGTGGGTGAACCACAGCACCGGAATCGCGGCGAGCAGCACCGCGCGAATCAGGTCGGCACGCAGCATGACGCGGCGCTTGATCCAGCGATCGATCCAGGCACCCGCTGGCAGCCCGATCACCAAGAATGCCAATGTGCCGGCGGCATTGAGCAAGCCAATCTGGAACGAGCTCGCGCCCAGCACGGTGACCGCGATGACGGGGATCGCCAGGTTGCCGAACTGCTCGCCGAACTGGCTCGCCGTCTCTCCAGCCCAGAGTCGCTGAAAACCGCCGTGCCGCCAGAGGCTCGGGGCGGTGGGCGCCGTGGCGGTCACGATGCCACCGCCGGGGCGAATAGCACGGTGGATGTCGCGACATCCGCCTGCACGAGTTTGACGTGCAGACTCGTCCCGTTCGTCGTGTGCCCCGAACACTCCGCGGTCACCGCGGGATCGAGCAGCTGCACGACGCTGCCGCTCTTGTTCTGCGCGATGATCACGCCATCGAATGTTTCACCGACTCGCGGTGCGAGCACGGCAGCCTCGACGGCGTCCAGCGAGCGGTGGTCGAGTTGCCCGGCGATGTTGTTGCTGCGTGACATCTCGACGGGCAGTTCTGGCAGTGCAGTGCGTGCCCACTCCGGCACCGGCAGCCCGCCTGCGATGGCCTCGCAGATCACCAGTCCGAAGCGGTCGACAAGGCGGCGCAGTGGCGCGGTGACGTGAGCGTATGGTGCGCCCACGGCCGACTGGATGGTGTTGGCGGGTGCCGCGCCGTCGAACGGTGTGTAGCCGGCCCCGCGAAACAGCGAGCCCGCAGCGTGCAGCAGTGCCAGGTGCTTCGGATTGCTTCCGTCGAGGGTGGCCAGGTAGTCGCCGTAGTCCTGGCTGGTCGGCCACGGGTGCCCGAGCGCGTTGGTCTGGTGCCGAAACCGGTCGATCGATTCTGGGTCGGCATCCGGCATGGTGCGCAAGATGCCGACCTTGCCGCTCAGCATGATGGTCGCGGCCTCCATGCCGGTCAGCAGTGACAGCTCGGCATTCCAGTTTTCGACGGGCAGCTGGATGCGACGAGTGGCGACATAGCGGCCGTCAACCTTGTCGATCAGCACCTCAGGGATGTTGAGGCTGGCGCCGCCGCGAGCCCGTTCCAGCACGAGTCTGGCCAGCCCGACCTCCTTGAGAAGCTGGAGCGTCTCATCTGCTGTGCCGGCATCCAGCTGGGCCTGCACGCCCTCATAGTCGAGGCGTCGGCGGTTGCGCACTTGACCACGCGCGACCGTCGAGCTGGTGACGTTGGCGTTCGCGTCGAGGGCGAACTCCCAGACGAAAGCGCCGCGCAGTTGGCCTTCGAGCAGGGAGGCTGCGCCCTCGCTCAGCACGGTCGGATGCAGCGGGATGCGACCGTCCGCCGCATAGAGGGTCTGACCGCGCTTGTGCGCCTCGATGTCGAGCGCCCCACCCGGAGTCACGAACGCCGGAACGTCGGCGATCGCGTACCAGAAGCGATATCCGGCGCCTTCTCTCACCAGTTGGAGGGCCTGGTCAAGGTCATTCGAGCCGGCCGGGTCGATGGTGACGAACTCGATGTCAGTGCGGTCGGGCAATGCCGACAAGAAGTCGGGAAGCAGCGCTGCCTTCGCGGCGGCATCCGCCTCTGCCTGCGCGGCCGGCGGGAAGTCGCGCTCGATCTTCAGCTGGTCTGGCAGAGCGGCGAGGATCTTCGCGAGTTCGTCGTTCGCGGCATCCGGCCCGCTGAATCTGGCGCTGGGTCGTAGTGACGTCGTAGGCACCGCACGAGCCTACGTCCACTCGCCCCCTCAGGATTCGTGCGAAACGGTCGTTTCACCTCGCGGATTCGACGGTTTCGCACGAATCGTGAGGGGTCAGCTGAGGGGGAGCAGGTAGCCGTCGGCCGAGTCGCCCGTGACCAGTCCGTCTTTCAGTAGTCCGGCGAGCGCGCGCTCGAGCTGGATGGCATCCGTCCAGAGCGCCGACACCGCGTCGGCGGGCACCGGGATGTCGGAGGCGCGCAATTCGTGCAGGATCAGACCACGTACCTGCCGGTCCGATCCCTCATACTTCTTCTGCCGCGGCGCTCGCGCGCCCTCGTAATCGGGATACCCGGCCGCCCGCCAGGCACACGCCTGCACCAGCGGGCACTCCTCGCAGCGTGGAGCCCTGGCCGTGCACAGCGTCTGTCCGAGCTCCATGGCGCCCGCATTGGTGAGCCGTGCGCGCTCCGGATCGAGCGGCAGAATTGCCTCCATCGCCTCGAGATCGCGTCGGGTCTGGGGCGGCCCCGGTTCGGCTTGCCCTCGGAGCGCTCGTGCGAGCGCCCGTCGGACGTTGGTGTCGACCACCGGCGTGCGCACACCGTACGCGAATGCCGCGACCGCGCGCGCTGTGTACGGCCCGACACCCGGGAGCGCAAGCAACTCGTCGACCTCAGAGGGAACGCGGTTGCCGTGCTGTTCGGCGATTGCGACGGCCGCGCCGTGCAGGTTGAGAGCGCGGCGCGGGTAGCCCAGCCGGTCCCAGGCGCGCACCGCCTCGCCCGGTGGCACCGCCGCCAGATCGGCCGGAGTCGGCCACCTCGACAGCCACTCGGCCAGACGCGGGATGACGCGCGCGACGGGGGTCTGCTGCAGCATGAATTCGCTCATCAGAATGCCCCAGGCGGGATAGTCCGGATGCCGCCACGGCAGTTCACGATGACCGGCCGCGTACCAGTCGGCGATCCGCTCGCCCATCAGCTCGCCCCGGTGGTCGCCGTCCGTCTGCTCCGGGGTGTCGACCACATGTCAACAGTAGGCTGGACGTCATGGCCAGGTGGGCGCCCGAGCGCCGCGACACGATCCACGCTCTTGCAGAAGAGCTGCTGCAGAACTACTCGCACGGTCGGATCGTCGTCGGCATCGACGGGGCTGATGGCGCCGGCAAAACCGTCTTCGCCGACGACCTCGCGACCGAGCTGCGGTCGATGGGCAACGAGGTGTTCCGTGCCTCGATGGATGACTTCCACCAGCCGCGCGCTCTGCGCTACGCCCAGGGTCGCGATTCTGCTGAGGGCTTCTACGAGGACTCCTTCAACTACTCGGCATTCCGTCGGGTCTTGCTGGGACCGTTCCGCATGGCCGGCTCGACCGGATTCCAGTTGAGGTTCTTCGACCTCAAGCGAGATGTTCCGTTCGACGCCGACTGGACGACCGGTCCGGCCGACTCATTCCTGATCGTCGACGGCCTGTTCCTGCAGCGCCCAGAGCTGAGGGGCATCTGGAACTTCTCGGTCTGGCTCGAAGCCAGCGACGATGTGCGGCGGGAGAGGATGGTCGAGCGCGACGGATCCCACCCTGAGTTCGACGAACCTCGTGGCCAGCGCTATCTCGGGGGTCAGGAGCGCTACCAGCGCGATGCCTCGCCGCGGGCTGCGGCATCCGCCATCATCGACAACACCGACTACGACCACCCGCGGCGGCAGTACGCTGACAGCTGCTAGCTGTCGGCGACAGGAGGGCACAGTGCCGACAGCTGCTAGCTGTCGGCGCTAGGGCAAAAGGGAGACGTGTCGGCGGTCTGCGGCACAGAGTATCCGCTCGATGCCACGGTCAAGGGTCGCTAGCACGGCACCAGAACTGGCAGCGAGATTGACCAGGTGGGCATCGGTCACCTGGCTCGAGGTAGCGAGCGCGTCGAGAGCAATCACCGGCGCGGCGAGGCCGGAGTCGTCAGGAAGGAAGGTGTGGCCCGGCACGGCGCGCATGGCGGACAACATGGCCAGGGCGGTGGCCATCGATACGGCTTCGGTGACCACGGCTCGATTGGTGGAAAGGCGCACGAAACCCGCCTCGGTCACGGGAGTGGTCATCCATGGACTCGTCAATGACTCGAACCAGGCGTGTGCACGGGCATGATGCACGTGCTGGGGCCAGGCAAGGGCGATCAGCACATTGAGGTCGAGCAGGTGCGGTTCAGTTGTCATCGCGATGATCATTGACCATGTCGACCGTGATCGGTGGGGCGTCGACGGGAACGGTGAAAACAGGGAACGCGCCCGTCGCGGTGACGGAGCCGCTCCTCATACCTTTCTGAGCCAATCGTGAGACCGCGGCGCCCAGTGAGATTCCTTCGTCGCGTGACAGCGACCGCGCGACGGCGAGAACGGTGTCGTCGAGTTCGAGCGTAGTGCGCATCACCGCATCATAACATCATGATGTGCGTGTGCCAGAAAGCGCTACCCGCGCCACCACCTGGGCCGGCGTCAGGAACGCCCCGCTCTGCTCAACCTCGTGCACCAGGTCGACAATCTTCTGGTTGATCGGCGCCGCGATGCCGCCCTCTTTCGCAGCGGCAACCACGGCGCCATTGAGAAAGTCGATCTCGGTGAGCTGTCCGCGCCGAATGCTTTGCAGCGTCGAGCCCGGATTCGGCACCGACCCCATGCGCGAGCCGAGCGTTTTCGGAAACCACGCTCCGAACGCCAACGGAGCCGAACCGATCGCGCCCAGCACCCGGCCGTTCACCCCCTGGACTTTGCCAAACCGGATGCGCAGCTGCCGCGCCACCCGGACCGTCTCACGCATGCTCGCCGTCATCACCTTGCGCAGCCCGGGGTCGGCGATCACGTGCTGCACGCTGAGCCCGGTGATGGCGGGCAAGGCATTGACGTGGTTGATGAGCAGCTTGGTCCACTGGGCGCCGAGGATGTCATGGGTGACCTCGATGGGAAGCGCCCCTTCAAGCACGGTGACGAGACGTGTCAGCAACTCCGGAGAGGTGCCGGGGCCAGCGCCGACGATCAGGGGCAGCGCGGCCGTCACGGTCACCCGGCCAGGCTCGAGGTACGAGGCGGCGAAGAGGGCGAGGCCTCCGAGCAACGGGGACTCCGGCAGCACAGAGCGCGCGACCTCGAGCCCACCGAGACCGTTCTGCGCGACGAGCAGCGGCACCGCGCCGAGCACCTCGCGGTTGGCTCGGAGGGCGGCAGCAGCATCCTGAGCCTTCGTCGCGAGAATGGCGAAATCGGGGGCGGGCGCTCCGATCCACGCCAGCGTCTCGTGCGCCTCGACATGGGCGACGTGCTCGCCCCAGCCCCCGTCGAGTCGCAGCCCGTGCTCTTTGATGGCCGCCAAGCTCTCGCCGCGAGCCGTCACCTCGACGTCGTGCCCCGCGCGATCGAGAAGGGCGGCCAGGGTTCCCCCGACCGCCCCTGCTCCGATGACCGCGACGCGCATGTGTCGAGCCTATGCTGGCCTCGACTACACGCCGACGGGCTCCGACTGCGCGGCGAGCTGCTCGTCGGTCTCGGGGAGTTGCTCGAGAAGTTGCTCGGCGGGGTGGTGCGAGCGCGGAAGCTTGCCGGCCGGCAGGAACAGCCCGACGATCGCGGTGGCGAGCACGACGGTCGCGCCGACGAAGACCGCCGGGATCGCGGCATCCACATAGCCAGTCGGGGTCAGCTGACCCCCCGCGCCCGTGAACACGGCGGTGAGCACCGCGATTCCGAGGGCAACCCCGATCTCGCGAACCGTCGAGTTGGTTCCGCTCGCCTTGGCGGTGTCTTCAGCGCGCATGTTCGCGAGCACGGCTGTCGACGAGGGAGCGAAGACCAGACCCATGCCGATGCCCGCCGAGATGAACGCCGGCAGCATCGTCGTGTACGACACCGTCGGGGTCATGACGATCGCAAGCCAGAACAGCCCGGCCGACTGGAACAGCAGACCGGCAACGATCAGCGTGCGAGTGCCGATCCGTCCGGCGAAGATGCCCGCCAGCGGCGCGACGATCATCGGCGCCATGGTCCACGGTGTGGTGAGAACGGCGGCTTCAAGCGGCGAGTGGCCCTGCACGATCTGCAAGAACTGGATCA
>JBDUBG010000395.1:0-2614 GCA_040004215.1 Pseudolysinimonas sp.
GAATGGTGGCGCAACCTGCACATCGTGTTACTGCCGGTGTTTCCGCTGATCGGCGCCGCGCCGTGGCTTGTCGCCCGTCACACCGCGCGCCCCTGGCGCTGGATCGCCGCGCTGGGTGGCTTCCTGTTCGCTGTGTACTACACCGGCCTCGATGTGCTGGCCGGGGTTGCCGCAGGCAGCGTGCAGCTCGCCGGGCATCCCGAGGCGAAGTCGTCGCTGTATGCAATCGCCGACATATTCGGACCGATCGGTGGAATCGGACTGGCCGTGGCGTGGGCCGCCGCCACCCTCGGAGTCATGCGGGTCGCGGGAGTGCGTGCGATAGTCGGGCTGCTCGGCGTCATCGGTGCCCTGTGCGTGCTCAAGAGCCACGTCTACTTTCCCGTCGGCACGCTCGGGCTCGCCCTGCTGATCCTGGGCGGAGCTGCTCTCACCCTGCTGCCGCGGAGGCGGGTCGCGTCCTAGGCTGCCAGGATGCTGTCTGCCGCAGATCGCCTCGATCCGCCGCCGCAGCGCATCCTGGTGGCGGGCGTTTCCGGGTCGGGCAAGACCACGCTGGCGCGCCGCATCTCTGCAGCCACCGGCATCCCGCACACCGAGATCGACTCGTTGCGACACGGCCCCAACTGGATGCCGAGAGACGATTTCGCTGCCGATGTCGAGCGCTTCACGCGGGCCGACAGCTGGATCACCGAGTGGCAGTACCGCGAGTTGCGACCACTGCTCGCGGAGCGTGCCGACCTCCTGATCTGGATCGATCTGCCTGTCGCGCTGACGATGTCCCGCGTCATCCGCCGCACACTCCGTCGACGTCTGCGTCGCGAAGTGCTGTGGAACGGCAATGTCGAATCGCCGCTCTTGACGTTTCTCACCGAGCGCGACCACATCATCCGCTGGGCATGGCGCACGCGCAATAGTTGGCGAAACCACGTGGCCGAGACCGCCGCTGCGCATCCAGAACTGCGGATCATGCGCCTCACCCACCGTCGCCAGGTTGACGCTCTCGTGACGGCTACCGTGCGTTGGCGTACCCCGCCACGATGAACGACCCCGCGATGAAGACGAGGATGAGCACGGTCAGGAACACCAGTGAGATCCGAGTGAGTCGCGAGTACTGCGAGGCAGCCGGGGTCAGACGGCTCCCCGGTGCCACGACAGCCCCCGGAGCCACTGCGGGAACCTGAATTGACCGGGCCGACGCTACCTCCGCGTCGTCGTGATGGTAGTGCGACGCCTGGGCGACAGCCTTCGCCTCGAGCATGTCGATGATCGAGAACAGGCGGCGGTATTCTGCTTCTCCCGCTGACGAGAAGTCGGTCGGCGAGTAGACGAAGAGCCAGCTATCGACGATCTCGACATCGAAATCCGCGACCTGGTCGACCAGAAGAGCCATGAGATCCGGCGTCAACAGGTACAGCGCGTCGGTCTGGAACCCGTCAGGGCAGTACAGCGTGAAGAAGCGGTCGAAGTCACCCTCCAGACTCACTCGCTGCGTGCGGTCGACCGCGACGGGGAGGGCGCCAGCCGTGTTCTGACCATAAGCGGCAGACTCCAGCAGGATGTGCGGAAGAGGCCGATCCAATGGGATTGCGATGTAGCCCCAGGTGCGCGTCGTGGTCGAACGACCTGCCGGAATCGAATACGCGACATTGCCGATCTCAACCGTGCGTCCCTGGGTCGAGGTGAGTCGATCGAAGGCTTCGCGACTCATTCCCGCCGAGAAGATCGCGCCTGGAAACGGCGGCACCGCAGACTGCGGCTGATAGCTCAAGCTGTTCGCCCGGGCGAACTCGACGAGGCGCCCCGGATTGGTGGGCCGGCGACGAGCAACGATCACCCGCGCCACGAGCACAACGATCGGCACCACCCCCACCAGGATGGCGACGATTGATGCGATCCAGCCGATCGTCCAGATCGGGCCAGACGCCGATTTTCCGACCTGGGCGAAGGTGTTACCCGCCAGATTCATGAAACCCGCGCCGAAGCCTCCCGCAATCCCGATGAACACAACGGCGTAGACCGGCCCGACCCCGATCCGTTGCAGGTCGAAGGTGTGCCGGGTCGAGGAGTCGGACACCGGGGCGGGGAGGGCGGAAAAGTCAGGAGCAGCCATCCCTCACACTCTGGCAGAGGCAGCTCGGTCGACAGATCAGAGCGTCGGCGCGTCGATCGCCCCGCCGAAGCGCCGGGCGCGACTCGCGTACAGCTCGATCGCCTGCCAGAGGTCGACGCGCGAAAAGTCGGGCCAGAGCGTGTCGAGAAAGACCATCTCGGCGTATGCGCTCTGCCAGAGCTGAAAATTGCTGGTGCGCTGCTCGCCCGAGCTGCGCACGAAGAGGTCGACGTCGGGCACGTCCGGAATGTAGAGGTGCTTCTGGATCGTCTTCTCGCTGATGCCTGAGGGCTTCAACCGACCGGCTTTGACCTCTTCGGCGATGGCCCGCACGGCATCCGTCACTTCGTTACGACCGCCGTAGTTGACGCACATCGTGAGGGTCAGCGTGTCGTTGTGGGCGGTGAGCCGCTCGGCGAACTGCAACTCGCCGATCACCGAGCGCCAGAGTCGCGGCTTGCGGCCTGCCCAGCGCACCCGCACTCCCCAGTCGTTGAGCTG
>JBDUBG010000288.1:0-2606 GCA_040004215.1 Pseudolysinimonas sp.
CTGTTCGTCGTCGACATCAACGTCGGGGCCACGGCTACCGATGAGCACGTTGTCAGGATGCTGCGCGCGAGCAAGCGCCCGGTCATCCTGGTCGCTAACAAGGCCGACGACGCGATCCGTGACCCACGGGCTGCCGAACTGTGGAGCCTCGGACTCGGCGAGCCATGGCCGGTGAGCGCCGTGCACGGTCGCGGCGTTGCCGATCTGCTCGACCACGTGATGACGATCCTTCCCGAGATTTCGGCTGTGGCGAAGGAGGAAGTCGGCGGCCCGCGCCGCGTCGCGTTGCTCGGCCGCCCCAACGTCGGCAAGTCCAGCCTGCTCAACCGGGCAGCGGGCGAAGAGCGCGTCGTCGTCAACGAGATGGCAGGCACTACGCGCGATCCGGTCGATGAACTGGTCGACATCTCGGGCAAGCTGTGGCGCTTCGTCGACACCGCGGGCATCCGACGTCGTGTGCACCTGCAGCAGGGTGCCGACTTCTATGCCAGCCTGCGCACCAGCGCCGCGCTCGAGAAGGCCGAGGTGGCCGTCGTTCTGCTCGATGTGAGCCAGCCGGTCAGCGAGCAAGACGTTCGGATCATCGACCTGGTGCTCGAGTCGGGCCGCGCTCTCGTGCTCGCCTACAACAAGTGGGACCTGCTCGACACAGCTCAGGCCGAGAACGAGGATCGCCGCCGCTACCTGGAGCGCGAGATTGAGCAAGACCTCGCGCACGTGAGCTGGGCGCCGCGCGTCAACATTTCGGCGCGCACCGGGCGTCACCTCGAGAAGCTGGTTCCGGCGCTCGAGGTTGCACTCGACTCGTGGGACACGCGCATTCCGACCGGCAAGTTCAACGCGCTGCTGGCCGAACTCACTGCCGAGCACCCGCACCCGGTGCGCGGAGGCAAGCAGCCGCGAATCCTGTTCGGCACGCAGGCCTCGACCCGCCCGCCGACCTTCGTGCTCTTCACGACCGGATTCCTCGACCCGCAGTACCGCCGCTTCATCACGCGCCGCCTGCGCGAGGTCTACGGCTTCGAGGGCACGCCGATCGTCGTCAACATGCGGGTGCGCGAGAAGCGCTCGAAGAAGTAGGCGTCGGGTCGGGAGGGTCCTCTGCGACCTACGGCGATCCGGCCCGCTGTGATGCGAAATCAAGGAAGTGGAGCCGAATGGATGTCCAGATCACGAGATCAGGCATCCTTCTCGGCGTGATCTCCTTGATTTCGCACGTGGAGCAGTGAGATGAGCTGCCCGTGCGGGTCGGGAGCTGACTATTCGGGATGCTGCGAGCCGCTGCACCTCGGACGCCCGGCTGAGAATGCAGAAGCACTCATGCGCTCGCGGTACGCCGCCTTCGCACTCGGGTTGGAGGCGTACTTGCTGGCGAGTTGGCATCCCGAGACCCGACCGGCGACGCTCGATCTTGATGAGGGCACCGAGTGGCGGCGCCTGCAGATCGTCGACACCGTCGCCGGCGGGCCCGGCGACGAAACGGGAGTCGTCGAGTTCCGCGCGTCGTTCCGAGACGCGGATGGCACGACCGGGCTGCTTCACGAACGTAGCCGCTTCGAACGGCTCGACGGCCGCTGGGTCTACCTCGACGGCGTAACCTCGCAGCCATGAGCGATCGGGCGACGTCTTTCGGGCAGCAGGCGGGCGCATATGACAGTGCCCGGCCCGAGTATCCGGCCGAGGCGGTCGAGTGGATGCTCGCCACAACTGGCCCAGACGTTTTCGACGTCGGTGCCGGAACGGGCAAACTGACGCGGGCGATCCGCGCCACCGGACGCACCGTGATTGCGGTGGATCCGGATGCGGCCATGCTCGCCGAACTTACTGCCCGCCAGCCGGGCCAGCGCACCATCGTTGGTTCGGCCGAACAGCTTCCTGTGCCAGACGCCTCGGCCGATGCGGTGGTGTTCGGTCAGGCCTGGCACTGGGTGGATCCGGCGGCCGCGTCACGCGAGGCAGGCCGGGTATTGCGGCCCGGTGGCACGCTGGGGCTGATCTGGAACATCCGCGATACCTCCGAGCCGTGGGTGGCGGAACTCTCCGAGATCATGGAGGCCAGCCCAGCCGAGAACTTGATCCTGGGGGAGGGGCCGCGTGTCGACGCGCCGTTCAACGGCCTCGAGACGCATTCGTTCGCGTGGACCCGTGAACTGAGCGGAGAGCAGCTCGCCCAATTGGCGACGTCCCGCAGCACGATGATCGTCGCGTCGGCGGCGGAGCGCACCGCGGTCTTGGCCGAGATTCGCGAACTCGCCGACCGGGTGTGCGACGAGCACGGAATGCTACGGATGCCCTACGTCACCCATGCATTCCGCGCGGTGCTGAACGAGAGGCACGGATGACAACGAGGCACGTGCGCGTCGCGATCATCGGCGCGGGCTTCGCCGGGCTGGGGATGGCGGCGCAGCTCACGCGGCACGGAATCGATGACTTTCTCGTGGTGGAGCGCGCGCACGAGGTGGGCGGCACCTGGCGCGACAACACCTACCCGGGAGCGGCCTGCGACATCCGCAGCGATCTGTACTCGTTCTCGTTCGCGCCGAATCCGGAGTGGGCGCATCGCTACAGTCGCCAGCCCGAGATTCTCGAGTATCTGAAGGGGATTG
>JBDUBG010000333.1:0-2602 GCA_040004215.1 Pseudolysinimonas sp.
AAGCTGTCGAGTAGCCGGCTTGGTGGTCGAGTAGCTGCATCGCGGCGTATCGAGACTCCTTGCCCAACCAGTCTCGATACGCGACCTTCGGTTGCTACTCGACCACCAAGATCGGGCTATTTGCCCTTCAGGTCTTTGCGCAGGATCTTGCCGGCCGACGACTTCGGCACCGCGTCGATGAACGACACAGCGCGCACCTTCTTATGCGGCGCGACCTGGCTGGCGACGAACTGCATCACGGCCTCCGCGTCGAGCTCCGACCCGTCTTTCAGCACGACAAACGCCTTCGGAATCTCGCCGGCTTCCTCGTCGAGGGCAGCCACCACTGCGGCATCCGCGATCTCGGGATGCGTCAGCAGCAACGCCTCGAGCTCGGCCGGCGCGACCTGGTAGCCCTTGTACTTGATGAGCTCTTTCAGCCGGTCCACAATCTGGAACGAACCGTCCTGGTTCACCTGCGCGATATCGCCGGTGTGCAAGAAGCCGTCGTTGTCGACGGTCTCGTGAGTGGCTTCATCCTGACCCAAATAGCCGAGCATCACGTTCGGGCCGCGCACCCACAGTTCGCCGGGCTCGCTCGGGCCTTCGGCCGGCATCTCGATCTCGGCGCCGGTCTCGGTATTGACGAGCTTGCACTCGATGTTGGCGATCGAGAATCCGATGCTGCCGCGCGACAGGTCGTCGCGGTCCGGCGGGATGACATGCGAGACCGGGCTGAGTTCGCTCATGCCGTAGCCCTGCTGCATGTGGGTGCCGAGTCGGGCGGTGACCGCGTTCGACAGCGACTCATCCATCGGGGCGGCGCCGCTCATCATGCCGCGGATGCTTGAGAGGTCGTAGTTGTCGACAATCGGATGCTTGGCCAATGCCACCGCGACCGGAGGCGCGATGAACGCGAATGTGCTCTTCTGATCTTGGATGACCTGCAAGAACTGGGGCAGGTCGAAGCGCGGCAGGGTGATCAGCGACGCGCGCCGCGAGAAGGCAAGGTTCAGGAGCACCGTCATGCCGTAGATGTGGAAGAACGGCAGGAAGGCCATGATGCGGTCGTCGGCGGTGGCATCCAGCACGGGGGCGCACTGCACCACGTTGGCCACCAGGTTGGTGTGGCTGAGCTGGACGCCCTTGGGGAATCCGGTAGTGCCAGAGCTGTATGGAATTACCGCGACGTGGGTCGCCGGGTCGAAGCTGACCTCGGGGGCGGTCTTGCCCTCCCCCAGCAGGTCACGCAGGCCCGCGTAGCCCTCGAAACCGTCGAGCACGACGATCTTGTCGTCGGGGATGCCGGCGATCGCTGCGGCGGCACTGGCGACCGGCAGCAGCGGGCTGACAGTGAAGAGGAACTTGGCCTTCGAGTCGACGAGCTGACGCCCCATCTCTTCGCCGGTGTACAGCGCGTTGACGGTGGTCGCCGTCGCGCCTGAACGCAGGATGCCGTGGAACACCGTCGCGAAGGCTGGCACGTTGGGCGAATGCAGGGCGACGACATCGCCGATCCCGAGCCCTCGTGCTGCGAGCGCACCGGCCAACAGGTCAATCTGAGCCTTCAGCGTGCCGTAGTTGGTTTCTGCACCGCTCGGGCCGTCGATCAGAGCCACCCGGGCCGCATCCTCGTCATTCAGGTCTGCGAACAAGAAGTCATAGACACTGAGCTTCGGGATGACTTCGTCCGGGTAGGGGCTCTTGAACATGCGATCTCCTTCGATCGGGTAGCTCTCTGATCCTCTCAGGCGGCGACGACCATGTCCACGATGCCTGGGCATTGGCCGAGCGTCGCTCGCTGAGGGTTGCCCCTACGGCCGGTGCGGCGTGGGCTGGGCACGTTCACGTCAGTTCGTGACCAGAGGGAGCATGCGATGAACGACACAGGCATTCCATCCGTGGGCCGTGACAGCACGCCAGACCAGCCGGGCGATCCCGGGGAGCCGAGCTATCCGACACCGGACGAGCCACTAGCGCCGAATCCCGATGAGCCGTCCTACCGGGAGCCCTCCTCCGGGCAGCAGGACTAGCCGTCGGGGAACACCCGCTTGTAGCTGCGGCCGTCGGGCAGCGTGACCGTCTCGGCGCGCAACTGCCCGCGCGAGACACGCAAGTAGATCGCCTGCGCCGTCACCCCGAGCTGTTTGGCGGCCTCGGCGACCGACAGCCCCGGCAGTTCGGTCGGCTTGCTGCTCGGGCGTTCGCTGCGCTTGCGGCCCGCCTCATGGCGCGCGGCGATCTCGGCGTCATCACCCTGCCATCGCCAGCGGGATGCCGCGGGGCTGAGCTGTGCGGCGTGAGCCACGTCGCTCCAACTCGCGCCCGCATCGAGCGCGGCCCGTACAGCGGTCAGAGCAGCCGGATCGGCGTCGAGCTCGGCCAGCACTGCCCGGATTGCGGCGACGCGGTCGAGCGGAGTGGAAGCGGCATCCGCGTCGATGGCCAGCAGGCGTTCGAGGGCGGCGCGGGTGGTCTGCGAGAGAAAGGTCATGGGCTCGTCACAGGGTTCGCACGTCGTAGGCACGGCAGCGCTCGTCAGCGGTCACGAACACCAGGTCGTCGACCATGGCCTGCGAAATGAGCATGCGGTCGAAGGGGTCGCGATGGTGCTGGGGCAGGG
>JBDUBG010000131.1:0-8705 GCA_040004215.1 Pseudolysinimonas sp.
GATCTCGCGCCGACCGCCGTAGCCGACGGCCAGGTTGATGTGCAGGCCGGTTCGGTCGGCGGTGACGCGCTGAGCCTCCTGGAGCTGGTCAACCAGCTCGATCGGAAGGCCGTCTGTTGTTCCGACGTGCTGGATGCGCCAGCTTCCTTCTGCCGCCAGGTCAGTGGCAAGGCCGCCGATGATCTCAAACAACTGCTCGAGCTCATCGTTCGAACGGCCCGTCAGGTTGTCTGCCGACAGCAGGTAGAGGGTGACCACCCGGATACCCAGCGCATCGCACCACCCGAGAAACTCACGCATCTTTTCGGCACCGGCTCGATGCCCGTGGGCTGCGGTCTCGAGCGCCCGCTCGCGAGCCCAACGCCGATTGCCGTCGATGATCATCGCGACGTGCTGCGGCACCGGTGCATCGGCGAGTTGCCGCCTCAGTCGCGCCGAGTAGAGACCGTAGAGCAGGCCGGGCCGACTCGTGCTCATCCGTTCCGCCACCCGCCCAGATTAGTCCTGCATCCTGGGGCCTTAGGATCGGGGCCATGACCTCAGCAGGTGCCGACCGTGATGGCGACACCGATGGCGACACGGTTGACGGCAGTGACGACGGCGGCGCTGCGATCGGCAACATCCCCTTGCTCGAGGATGTGATCGAACATCCCCCCTACGATGTGAAGCCAACCTGGCGCGGCTGGATCCACGCGGGTACCTTCCCGCTCGCGATCGCCGCGGGAATCGTGCTCATCTGCCTTGCCGACGGTGCGGCCGCTCAGGCCAGCTCGGCGATCTTCATGGCTACATCGCTTCTGCTGTTCGGCATCTCAGCCGTCTATCACCGCTTCAACTGGAAGCCGTCGACGCTGGCGATCTTCCGCCGACTCGATCACTCCAACATCTTTCTGCTGATCGCTGGCACTTACACACCACTCGCGGTCAACGCCCTGCAGTTCCCGAAGAACGTCATTCTGCTCTCGATCATCTGGGGCGGCACGGTGGTCGGCATCGCCTTTCGGATCTTCTGGCTGAAGGCGCCGCGCTGGCTCTATGTTGCGCTCTACATCCTGCTCGGCTGGGGCGCCATCCTGTACGTCGGAGACCTGGTCGCGGCGAATGTCGCGACGATGATTTTGGTCGTCGTTGGCGGGCTCTCCTATACGACTGGTGCGCTGTTCTATGCGTTCAAACGGCCGAATCCGAAGCGCGGAGTGTTCGGCTTTCACGAGCTGTTCCACGCGTGCACCGTGATCGCGTTCCTGTGCCACTGGACGGCGATCCTGCTGCTCGTGCTGCATCCGGCATACGGGTTGGCGCGCTAGCCGGCACGCCGACCGCGCGCCTTCGAGCGCCGCTCGCTGTCTCGCCAATCAGTTTTGGACGGGTGGGGCGGGGGCGGTTCCGGATGCTGCGGCAGCCTCATCTTCGAGACGCTGACGGATCTCGGCCCGATAGTTGACGCGCCGTATGCGGCGCACCATGTCGATGATCAACAGGATCACGACCACCATGATCACGGCGGTGATCGTGAAGCCCCAGACGCCCGGCGTCACCAGATTTGCGTCGAAGTCCGGTGACGGTGCCGGCGACGGCACGGACCTGACCGGTCCTGCGGTGGTCAGCAGCAAGAGCACGGTGGTCCTTTCGATCTCGGCACGGTCTTCAGCAACGACCGCATACCCTTGCATCAAGGGTAACCGCCCGAAGCCGAGCTGAGCGCTCAGCGCCCATACCGAGAAGACCCAGTCGATGAGCACCGCCCTAGATGCCCGCTACGGCCGCACCCGTGGCAGCCGAACCCGCGCGCGTTGGTTAGCGGTCGTCGTCGGCGCCGTGTCGTTGTCGTCATGATCGCCTGGGTGCTCTGGGCCGGGCTGTTCGGCACGACTGCCTCGATCGAAACTCAAGACATCGGCGTGACCGTCGTCAACTCTCACCTGGTTGAGCTGCGCGAGCAGGTCACAGTGGATCCGGGCACGAAGGTGAGCTGCAGCTTTCAGGCTCTCTCAGAAAACTTTTCCATCGTCGGCTGGAAGGTCGTGCACTTCCCCGCGGTGGCGCAGAGAAATCGGGTGTTCACCGAGCGTCTGCGGACCTCCGCGCCAGCAGTGAGCGGGTTGATCGGCTCCTGCTGGCTGACCTAGGCTGGGTTCTCTTATGCCTGACATCATTCCCACCACCTGGCTGACCCAGGAGTCCTACGACCGGCTCAACGCCGAGCTCGAGCAACTCAGTGGTCCGGCGCGCGCCGACATCGCCAAGAAGATTGAGTCGGCACGCGACGAGGGCGACCTCAAAGAGAACGGCGGCTACCACGCCGCCAAAGACGAGCAAGGCAAGATCGAGGCCCGCATCCGCCAGCTGACCCAGTTGCTCCGTCACTCGACGGTCGGTGAGGCACCCGAGAGCCATGGTGTTGTCGAGGTCGGAACCGTTGTCACCGCGACTATCGCCGGAGACGCGACCACCTTCCTGCTCGGCAGCCGCGAGATCGCCGACGACTCAAGTGATGTCGACGTCTACCCAGAGTCGAGCCCGCTCGGCCAGGCGATCCTCGGCCTGAAGGTCGGAGAGTCAACCAAATACACCGCGCCGAACGGCAAAGAGATTGCTGTCAAGGTGATGAAGGTCGAAACGTACCGAGGCTGACGCCGTGGCCGTGCAGGGCCGTGCCGGGCCGGGGCCACGCTGCGCCGCCCGGCGCCGGGGCCAGTCTGCGTCGGTCGTCATCTCCGGCTAGTTAAGTTCGCGCTCATTTAAGCGCGAACTTAAATGAGTGCTGCGTGCGACTCATCGCCGGGGAGTCGCACTCATTGCAGCTCGATCTGCGGTCGATATCCTTCGTCGCGCAGGTGCTGCAGCACGAGTTCCGCGTGCTCAGCTCCGCGGGTCTCCATGTGGATGACGATCTCGACCTCGCTGATCTGCAGACCGTTGCCGTGCCGAGTGTGCAGCACCTCCACTACGTTGGCGTTTGCCTCGGCGATGATCTCGGCGATGCGCGCCAGCTGCCCCGGGCGGTCGGGAAGCGGGATGCTGACAATCAAGTAGCGAGCCGAGGCGGCGAGGCCGCGGCTGATGATGCGCTCCATGATCATCGGGTCGATGTTGCCGCCGCTGAGAATCACCACGGTCGGCCCCTCGACGTCGAGCTTTCCCGCGAGCAATGCCGCCACCCCAACGGCACCGGCCGGCTCGACCACGAGCTTTGCGCGCTCGAGCAGCACGACGATTGCTTTCGCGGTCTCGTCATCTTCGATGGTGACGACCTCATCGACGGAGCGGCGGATGATGTCGAAGTTGAGGGTCCCCGGCCGCGCTACCGCGATACCGTCAGCGATCGTCGGCAGGGTCGGGATGGTCAGCGGAGCACCCGCAGACAGCGACGGCGGGTACGCCGCCGAGTTCTCGGCCTGCACGCCGATCACGCGCACCGCGCGGCCGAGTTCGGGCGCGAGTTGAGCGAACGCCGTGGCGATGCCCGAGATCAGGCCACCGCCTCCGACCGGCACGATGACGTTCGCCACTGCTGGCACCTGCTCGAGGATCTCGAGAGCCAACGTGCCCTGCCCTGCAACGATCGCGGGATGGTCGAAGGGCGGAATCAGCACCGCGCCGGTGCGCTGCGCGACCTCGGCGGCGGCCTGCAGGGTCTCATCCACGATCGCGCCGTGCAACACGACGTCGGCACCGTAACCCCGGGTGGCCTGCAGCTTGGGCAAGGCCACACCGAGCGGCATGAAGATGGTGGCTGCGATGCCCAGCTCTCGAGCCGCCAGCGCCACCCCTTGGGCGTGGTTGCCAGCTGAGGCCGCCACCACGCCACGCGCTTTCTCGTCATCGCTCAGCTGGGCGAGCAGGTTGTAAGCCCCGCGAATCTTGTACGAGCCGGTGCGCTGCAGGTTCTCGGCCTTCAGGTGCACCGGATGCCCGAGCGTCTCAGACAGGAACCTCGACCCCTCCATGGGCGTGGTCATCACGACGGCCGAGACCCGCTCGCGGGCCTCCCGGATCTCGGCGAGACTCGGACCCGGAAGCTTTGCTTCAGCTTCCTCAGTCAGGGTCGCGCGGTCAGGACGCGGTTTTGCTGCGGGCACGCCGGGGACCTTTCGTTGCAGGGATGACATCGCTGACAGTCGGGTGCGGGTTGTCGCGCCATTCGCCGCGCGCGACATAGCCGATCATGACGTTGAGCGTGGCCACAACGGGCACAGCGAACAACGCGCCGGGGATGCCGCCGATCAGGCCGCCGGTGGCGACGGCCAGCACGACCGCGAGCGGATGGACCTTCACCGCGTTGCCCATCACGAACGGCTGCAGCACGTGGCCTTCGAGCTGCTGAACCAGGATCACCACACCGAGCATGACCAGCGCCGGAACCGGGCCGAGAAACACCAGTGCGACGAAGACGGCAATCACCCCCGTGAACACGGCGCCGACGACGGGGATGAATGATCCGAGGAAGACCGCGATGGCGATCGGGATCACGAGCGGGAAGCCGCCAGTGAAAAGTCCCAAGATGAACGCTCCCAGGCCGATGCCCACGGCATCCACGAAGGCGACGAAGATCTGAACCTTCACGAAGGTAGTCAGCGTGATCCAGCCGGCCTCGCCAGCGCCGACCATCGCGGCTCGGGCTTTCACCGGAAACAGACGCACGATCCAGTGCCAGATGCCGCGGCCATCGATCAGCAGGAAGAGCGTCGAGAACAGCACGATCAGAAAGCCCGCGAGAAGATGACCCGCCGTGCTGCCGACCGACAGCGCTCCACTCAGCAGGCTCGACGAGTCCTGCTGAATGCCCTTCACGATTTGGTCGACATAGCCGCTGATGTCTTTGTCTGTCAGTCCGAACGAGTTGGCCAAAAAGATCTTCAGCTCGGCGTAGCGCGACACGGTCTGCTTCTCGAGCGCCGGGTAGCCGCGGATGATGAACGACACCACCAGGTAAATCAGGCCGGCCAAGATCGTCAGGATGCCGACCTCACTGACCGCGACGGCCGCCCATTTCGGCCAGTGGTGGCGGCGCTGCAGCCATCGCGAGAAGGGCACGAGCAGAGCCGCAAGCAGGATCGCGACCATGAAGGGGATCACGATTTCGCGCAACTGGATGAACAGGAACACGAAGACGCCGAACACGGCGGCGACCGCGAGGATACGCCACGACCATGCCCCGGCGATGCGGATGGCGGGTGTCAACGACGTCGCTGCGGCATTGTCTGGCGGGTCAGCCTGGCTCGAATGTTCGCGGGGAGGGGTGGCCACCGAGCCAGTCTAGGCGGCTCGAACGGGCCTCCAACGTGGTTCGGCGGTGCTGACCTCGAGTCGTTGTCGGATGCCGTCACTAGTGTCGATCCTGATGGCAGACACGATCTCGCCCGCGTCCGCACGCCGGATCGCTCTCGCCGCGCAAGGGTTCGGCACACCACATCCGCCCGCGGTGGGCACGCGTCAACTCAACCTGTTGCTGCAGCGCCTCGGCGCGCTGCAAATCGACTCGGTCAATGTGTTCGAGCGCAGCCACTACCTGCCGGTGTTCGCGCGTCTGGGCGCATATGACAAGGCCCTACTCGACAAGCTGACGTTCGCGCGGCGGGCGCCGTACACCGAGTACCTCGCGCACGTTGCGGCGTTCATCCCGCTCGATGACTATCCGCTGTTCGGGTTTCGACGAGCCAGAATGCGCGAGAAATACGGTCAGCGCGAGTGGGCTCTCGGCAACCAGCCGATGCTCGAGTGGCTGCTCGCCGAGCTGGCTGACAAGGGGCCAATGCCCGCCAGCCGCATCGAGCATCACGAGAATGTGCGCAAAGGCCCCTGGTGGGGGTGGAGCGACGTGAAGCAAGGTCTCGAGTTCCTCTTCGACTGGGGCGACGTGGTCTCAGCCGGACGAAAGAACTTTGAGCGGATTTATGCACTGCCCGAGCAGGTTTTTCCCGCGGCAGTGCTGAACACGCACATCGCGAAAGAGGATGCGATCCGCGAGCTGGTGCGCCGAGCGAGTCGGGCGCTCGGCATTGGCACCGTGAACGACATCGCCGACTACTACCGGCTGTTCAACGCCGACACGAAGGCCGCGATTCTCGAGCTCGTCGACGCGGGCGAGCTGCGCCGGGTGACGGTGCCGGGGTGGTCGGCGCCAGCGTATCTGCACGTCGAGGCCCGCATCCCTCGCCGGATCGAGACCACCGCCCTGCTCTCGCCCTTCGACCCGATTGTCTGGGAGCGCACCCGCGCGCTCGACATGTTCCGCTTTCACTACCGGATCGAGATCTACACCCCGGCTCCCCAACGTGTCTTCGGTTACTACACACTGCCGGTGCTGATCGACGAAACGCTAGCCGGTCGCATCGACCTCAAGTCTGATCGCCAGAACGGTGTGCTGCGCGTGCAGTCGGCCTGGCACGAAGCAGGCGCCCCGGCGGGGATGGAAGAGCGGCTGGTGCCGTTGCTGCGTGAGACGGCGGCCTGGCAGGGGCTCGGCGAGATCGAGGTAATGGATCGCGGCGACGCGGCCCGCACGCTCGCCAACGAACTGGGTGTCAGCCTTCGTCAACCTGCCGCGTAGGTTCAGACGTCGAAGGGGTATGACTCGAATTCTCAGTGTGTTCGTCCCGTGTGCGATCGTGGCTGCCGTGCTCGTCGGCTGCACGCCGACCCCCGGCGGCACGCATCCCTCCCCGAATGCAACGACCGAGACCCCCGCGCCCATTGTCACGGGCGCCGCGGCCGACGTGGCCGTGCCCAAACCGGTGCTCGACATCGACTGCGGCGGTCTGGCCGGCGCGCCCGCGATCACGGCGGCGTTCGGGGCATCGGTTCACACCGTCGACCCCCTGGTCACCCAGGCGCTCATGACGACGACAGTGCCGGATGCCTATGTGCTGCAGACCCTTGGCGGCATCACCTGCGAGTGGAACAACGGGGTGCCGTTCGACGGTGTGCCCGGCCCCACGCCCTACGTTGGCGCTCAACTCGCGATCCTGCCGCACGCCGAGGTGCAATGGGCCACCTATCTGCGCAACTACGAAGAAGCGGGCATATTCTGCCCGACCAGCAGCCCGCAGCTCTACTGCGAGTCGGAACAGCTCGTCGGCACCACCTGGGTCTCGCTGGTGATGCAGGGAGTCGTCTCCGAAGCGCAAGCGCGCAGTCTCGCGACCTCCATCAATGCCGTCGTCTCCGCAGCTGGGCCCGGCGCCCCAGCCTGGACGCCGCCGAGCGGAACCGGCACCTTCGGCGACTGTGCCAGCCTGCTCACCCCCGCGCAAGCCGAGGCCGATATGCACGTCACCGGCTCGACGATCTTCTTCGACCAGCCCCGGGGCGGCTGGAGCATCCAGGCGGGGGCGCGCGTGAACGCCGATGCGGTCGGCTGTCTGCTCAAGTTCACCGATGAGGACAGCGTGCCGGGAGTGGTGGAGTGGCTGCGCGGAGGTGAGTGGGCATACGACGCGTTCGCGGCCTTCGACGCCTACCCATGGGGCACCAACGCCCCCGTGGCGATCGCCGGGCTGCCCTCGGGAGACCGGGCACGGATCCGCTGCACGGACCCCACATCGCCGGACTACGAGAGGCAGCCGATCTGCACCGTCGACATGGTTCTCGGCGGCAACTGGATCCAGGTGGTCTACGAGCCGGCCGACGGCGACCACGCAGGTGCTGAGCCTCGCGCCGGAGCGCTCGCGCTGGCGGCCGATGTGGTGGCCGGGTACACGCGGGCTGTTGGCTAGAGCCGGGTGGCGTTGTCTTCGAGGCGCTTGATCCGGTCGGGGATCGGCGGGTGCGTGCTGAACAGCTTGCTCATGATTCCCGGACGGTTCGGGTCGGAGATCCACATGTGAGCCATGCTCGAGTTGGTGCGCTTGACCGGCTGGAAGTTGGTCTGCAGCTTCGCCAGCGCCGTCTCAAGACCCTCCGGATCGCGGGTCGTCATGGCGCTGGTTGCATCAGCGAGATACTCGCGCTGCCGCGAGATCGCGGCTTGCACGACCGCTGCGGTGACGGGCGCGAGAACGGCGGCGACGAGTCCGATGGCGATCACGACCAGGAAGGCCGGGCCGCCCAGGTTGCTGTTGCGGCTTCGGCCACCCCAGAAGATCATCCGGAAGATGATGTCCGAAATCAGTCCGATCGCCACCACCAGGCCGAACACGATCAGTGAGACCCGAATGTCGTAGTTCTTGACGTGCCCCATCTCGTGCGCCATGACGCCCTCGAGCTCGCGGTCGGTCATCAGGTCGAGCAGGCCGGTGGTGGCGCACACCGCCGCGTGTTCGGGGTCTCGGCCGGTCGCGAAGGCATTGGGGGCCGGGTCGTTGATGATGTAGACCTTCGGCGTCGGCAGGCCGTCGGTGATCGCCAGGTTCTCGACGATCCGGTAGAGCCGCGGGTTATCTGACTTCTGGATCTGGCGAGCACCGCTCAGCGCCAGCGTTTCGGAGCCCGCCACGAAGTACTGGAAGATCGCGTATGCCACCGCGATCACGAAGACCACCACTGCGATCGCCCAGCTCTGGTAGAGCCACGCCACAAGCACGCCCAGACCGCCGATCACGACCAGAAAGATCGCGATGATGAAGACGGTGTTGCGCTTGTTCGCGGCAATCGCGCTATACATGCGATGCCGTTCCGTTCGATCGGAGCCGGGTGGCCAACTGCCGGATTAGAACTGCACCTTCGGCGGCTCGGCCACCGACGAGGCGTCGTCGACCTCGAAG
>JBDUBG010000343.1:0-8700 GCA_040004215.1 Pseudolysinimonas sp.
TCGGCACCCAGTCGTCGGTCGGCAGTGCGGGAACGTTGGCGATCGGGCTGATCTTGTCTGCTCCTTTGGGCAGGTTGAGCAGCCCGGCGAACAGGCCGAGGCCGATCAGGATGCCGAACACCGCCCACCCGAGCGAGACCGCGAGCCGCGGAAGCAGCCCGACCAGCAGTGCCGTCGCACCCGCAAACGACAGTGCTGCCGGCGCTTGCACCAGAGCGCTGCCGATCGAGAGCCAGGCGTTGTCTGCGTCACCGAGCGCGGCAAAACCGATCGCTGCCGCGACGCCGGTCGCCACGAGCACGATGAGCACACTCGCTGCAGCGATCAACGTGAATGACAACAGCCAACTGACGCGCGAACGCGGGGTGGCGAGAACCGGCTCGAGGCGGCCCTCGGTCTCTTCTTCGCGCATGCGAAGCACGGCCTGAACTCCCGCCGCTGCCGCAACTGCGCCGATCAGCACCATGATGGCCGAGACCAGTGATCTGCCCACGTCGTTCGCGCCGCCGTGACCGAGGCTCTGAATGACGGCTTCAACCTGAGGATTGTCGAGGTTCGCTTTCGAGACCGCGGTTACCAATGAACCGAGCACCAGACCGAGGAGCGCCGACCCACCGGCCCAGGCGATCAGCGTCGGCCATTGCAGACGCCACGCGAGACCAGCCGGCGAGCGCAGCGTCGGCAACGCGTTCGCACGCCCAGACCGCTCGGGCAGGAGACTTGCCCCGAGCTCGCGCCGGGAGTGCACCAGCAACGCGATGCCGGCCGCGGCCACGGCAAGAGCTGCGATCAACGCGACAGGCCACCAGCGGTTTCCGGTGAACGCGAGGGTCTGCTGACCCCAGCCGATCGGCGAGAGCCAGCTGGGCCACGCCGGGTCGAGAGTTAGCTTGGCAATATCGGGTCGTCCCAATGCATCACCTGCCCCACGCAACGCGTACGCGCCCAGAACCAAGATGACGCCGATCGTGTTCGCCGCGCGCGAGGTCTCGGCGAGTTCGCCCGCGAGCATTCCGAGACCGAGAAACGCCATGCCGGTCACACCGAGCGCGGCGGCACTGAGCACCGCACCTGATCCGCCAAGGCCTGCTGACACGTAGCCGCCAATCGCCAGCACAACAAAAAGGCCGTTGGCGATCAGGCCTAGCAGCAACGTCGCCACCGGAGGCGCAAGTCTTGGCACCGGTGCGGCCAGTACCAGTTCGCGGCGCCCCTTCTCTTCATCAGCCCGACCATGACGAGTCGCCAAGAAGATGTTCATCAACCCGACCGTGACAGCCAGGAACGCGAACGACGTGAAGTGCACGGTGGAGCCGAGCGAGTCGCCGTTCGGGATGCCCCGCAGTGCGAGCAGCGCAGGGGTCGCGAGCGCGACGCGCAAAATGCTCGCGCGTCCTGCCGCGTCGCCATATTCCTGACCCACTGCACTGACCGTCGAGGCAAGCAGCAGAACAGTTCCCAGAATCCAGATCGGCAGGTTGACCCGGTCGCGCCGCACCTGCTGCAGGAAGATCCGGATGGTATTCACGCCGCCGGCTCCGCATCGATCCGATCGCCGTAGTGGCGCAGGAAGAGCTCTTCGAGCGACGGCGGCGTAACGGTCAGCGACTTCACGCCCGCCATCGTCAGCGCACGCAGGACGCCGTCGATGGCATCCGTATCGACGTCGAAGGCGAGGTGATCAGCTTCGTCGCGGGCGTCGTGCACCCCGGGAAGCTTGCCCAGCTCAGCCAGAGTCGCCGACGTCGCCACCCGGAAGCTGGTGCGGGTCAGGTGCCGAAGCTCATCGAGGGCTCCGGTCTCGACAGCCTTGCCCGCGCGCACGATGGTGACTCGGTCACAGAGTTGCTCAACCTCACTCAGGATGTGACTCGACAGCAGGACCGTCGCGCCCTCTTTTTGCACGCGTTCGATCTCCCTGCGGAACACCGACTCCATCACCGGGTCGAGCCCGCTCGTCGGCTCGTCGAGCACGTACAGCTTGGCGGGGCGGGCGAAAGCCGCGACCAGCGCAACCTTCTGCCGATTGCCCTTCGAGTAGCTACGGCCGCGCTTCTTGGGGTCGAGCTCGAAGTCCTTCAGCAGGCGGGCGCGCAGGGCAGGGTCGGCTCCTCCCCGCAGTCGGGTGAGGTAGTCGATCGTCTCGCCGCCGGAGAGATTGGGCCACAGGGAGACATCGCCGGGGACGTAGGCGATGTCTCGGTGGATGCTCACGGCATCCCGCCACGGGTCGCGCCCGAACACGCTCGAGCTGCCACCGTTGCCGCGCAACATTCCCAGCAACACGCGGATCGTTGTCGACTTGCCCGCGCCGTTCGGGCCGAGGAAGCCGTGAACCTCGCCTTCGTCGACGCTGAGGTCGAGCCCGTCAAGGGCGCGCGTGCGCCCGAACTTCTTCACCAGGCCCGCGGCCTCGATCGCTGTGGTCATGAGCGGGACACTACGCTTCTTTCACAAGTTTGTGAAACTTAAGAAACTGGCGGCGTCGGGTCACGCGGCGTTGCTAGCGTGAGACAGGTGACGACGACCTTGCGCCCTGCGCGCCCCACGGCATGGCGCAATGCTGTTTTCGTCATCTTTGCGCTCAACGGATTCGGAATGTCGGCGTGGGTCTCGCGCATCCCGAGCGTGCGCGACCACCTGCACATCACCGTGGCGCAGGTGGGCATCCTGATCCTCGGAGTCTCGGTCGGATCGGTGATCGGTCTCATCTTGGCCAGTCACCTCGTGCACTGGCTCGGTGGGCGGCAGTCGATCCGACTTTCTCTGGTCGTCGCCGGCGGCGCACTGGCGCTGGTGGGATTCGGCACCACCGTGCTCTCGAGCTTCGGGGTCGTGCTCGCGGCGCTCGTGCTCTATGGCTTCTGCAGTTCGATCTGCGACGTGGCGATGAATGTCGAGGGCGCCGCCGTCGAACGCATCACCGGGCGCACGATGATGCCGCTCTTCCACGCGAGCTGGAGTCTGGGCACGGTGGTGGGTGCCGGTCTGGGGTCTGCTGCCGCGTTCGCCGGCATCGACCCGGTCTGGCACCTCGGAGCGATCGCGTTGCTGATCGTGATCGCCACCCCGATCGTGGTCATGTTCATCCCCAATGCGGATCAAATGGAGTCGGATGGATCGCTCGCCACTCCACTGACCTTCCGTGGCCGCATGGCAATCTGGCTCGAACCGCGCACCTTGCTGATCGGACTCATCGTGCTCGGCATGGCCTTCACGGAAGGCTCAGCGAACGACTGGCTCGCGCTGGCGATGGTCGACGATCGGGGAGTCGACAACGGGCAGGGCGCCCTGCTGTTCGGAGTCTTCACCGTGTCGATGACCATCGGGCGCATCGTCGGCGGCCCGCTGATCGATCGGGTCGGTCGGGTGGTCGCGCTGCGCGCATCGGGGGCAGCTGCTGCCGTCGGCCTGGGCATCGTCATCTTGGTGCCGTCGGTTCCCGTCGCTGTCGCTGGCATTGTCCTGTGGGGGATCGGAGCGTCACTCGGCTTCCCGATGGGCATGTCGGCCGCCGGTGACGATCCGACGCGCGCAGCGGCGCGTGTCAGTGCTGTCGCCACCATTGGCTACCTCGCCTTCCTGGTCGGCCCGCCACTGATCGGCTTCGTCGGCCAGCAGATCGGGCTGCTCAACGCGCTGTGGATCGTGATGGCCCTCATCCTGCTCGCCATGTTGGCTGCGCCGGCTGCCCGTGAGCGGGTCGGGCGGTTTGCGCGGGATCGATAGGGTCGCGGCCGCGCTGAGCACCTAGGCTCGCTGCGTGCGTCTTGTTGTTGCCCGTTGTTCAGTTGATTACGCAGGGCGACTCAGCGCGCACCTGCCGCTCGCCACTCGACTGCTCGTCGTCAAGGCCGACGGCAGCGTGCTGGTGCACTCCGATTCGTTGAGCTACAAGCCGCTGAACTGGATGAGCCCGCCTGCGACCTTCGCGGTCGACGAGGTCGACGACGAGCGCGCGGCGGCCGGCGTCACCCAGCTCTGGAGGGTCACCAACGCCAAGACCGCCGACCTGCTCGTGATCTCGATCCACGAGGTGCTGCACGACTCATCGCACGAACTTGGGGTTGATCCCGGCCTCCAAAAGGATGGCGTCGAGGCCGACCTGCAGCGTCTCCTGGCCGAGCAGATCGACCTGCTCGGCGAGGGTCACACCCTGGTGCGCCGCGAGTACATGACGGCGATCGGCCCGGTCGACATCCTGGCTCGGGATGCTGCCGGAGCCAGCGTCGCCGTCGAGATCAAGCGCCGCGGCGACATCGACGGGGTCGAGCAGTTGACCCGGTACCTCGAGCTGATGAACCGCGATCCGCTCCTGGCTCCGGTCAGTGGCGTTTTCGCCGCGCAAGAGATCAAGCCGCAGGCGCGCACGCTGGCGACGGATCGCGGCATCCGGTGTCTGCTGCTCGACTACGACGCGATGCGCGGACTCGAGACCGGGCACTCTCGCCTGTTCTAGGGGTCAAGCCTGCTGGCTATGACCCGCCGGCCGCCGAGATGATCCCGTTCAACAGCAGCGCAAGCACTCCCAGAACAATCTGAACCGCGAGCACCAACAGCGGCATCTTCAGCGGATCGAGCGAGCGGCCACGGCGGTAGACCAACACGAAGACGACCACGATCGCGAGAAGCAGCACTCCCAGAATGCCGAACGACCATCCCAAGATCTCGCTCAGGTAAGCCAGTGGCTGCTTCACGTCGACATGTGCCGGGTTCGCGCTGTCAAGCACAGCCTCGACGAGCCGACTGACCGCGATGGGCAAAGCCACCAGAATCGATGGCAAAACGATGGCAAGGGTCGAGAGCACGGACGACGGCGTTCGCACCTGATCTGGAGTTGTCATGCTACGAGGCTAGCCTGTGGCCGTGCGCGGACAGCAGAAGAACGACTGCCCGGCTAGGCTGAGCGCCCATGCCATCGCCATACACTGCCGTGCTCTTCGACCTCGATGGCACGATCGTCGACTCGGCCCCCGGCATCACGGCCACCTTGGCGTACACCTTCGAGCGCCTCGGACTGCCCGTGCCGAGCCAGGCCGAATTGTTGGCATGGGTGGGACCGCCGCTCTTGGATTCCTTCCGCGATCTCGCCGGCTTCGATACCGAGCAATCACAGCGCGCGCTTGACCTCTACCGGGCGAAGTACCTGTCGACGGGTGTCTACAACGCCTCGCTCTACCCCGGCATCGTCGAGGTGCTGCGCGCCATCGGGGAATCTGGCATCCCTCTGTCGCTGGCGACCTCGAAGCCCGAGACTCCTGCCAGGGCCGTGCTCGAGCACTTTCAACTTGCCGACGTCTTCGACGAGCTCACGGGAGCGAGTGACGACGAGGTGCGCAGTGCCAAAAAGGATGTCGTCGAGGAGGCCCTGCGCCGACTGCGGTTCGGGGGCGCTGACCTGTCGCGCACCGTGCTAATCGGTGATCGCCACCACGACGTGGAGGGAGCGGCGCACCACGGCGTTCCCACCATCTTCGTGACGTGGGGATACGGCGCACCGGCCGAGGCTGCGGGTGCCGTCGCGATCGTCGACGAGCCTGCCGAACTTTTGCCCATCCTCGGGCTCGAACTCGAGCTCCGCTAGCGGCACTCAGCGTGCGAGGCGCTCAACCGCTGACTCGAAAATGCCGGGAGCGGCATGCGCGACGGGCACGATGAACCGACGCGCCGGCGAGGTGGCGAGGCGCACCAGGGCTCCGGTCAAGCGGCGGAAGTCGCGCGTCACATCCATCCAGGCCTTCTCGTAGCCAGCGGCGTCGTCGTTCACCACGGCGGCGACCGCGGCGCGCGCCTGCGCGATCCCGATCCGGATGCCTTCCCCGGTCAGAGCGTCGACATAGCCAGACGCATCGCCGACCAGCAGCACCCGGCCGGAGCTGCGCGCCCGCGTGTTCTGGCGGAACGAACCGGCGCCACGGAGCTCGCTCATCGGCTCGGCACCACGCACCCTGGCCGCGAGTTCTGGGCTGGCCGCGAGGGCGTCGTCGAACCTGACTCCCTGACGGGTCAGCAGCGCCAGCCCGACCATGCCGTCTGCGGTCGGCGTCACGTAGATCTCGCCGAGCCTCGTCCAGTGCACCTCGATGAGGTCCGACCACGGCTCGACGGCAAAGTGGCGTCGCAGCCCGTAGCGGCGTCGGGCCCGAGGCGTCGGCAGTGACAAACCGGTCAGTCGGGCGACGCTCGAGTGCAGGCCATCGGCGGCGATCACCCAATCGGCGCGGATCTTCGTCGAGGCCGTTCGAATCGAGACCCAGCGGGCGTCCTGTTCGACCCCGTCGACTCGATCTGTCACGAAGCGCACACCGAGCACCTCTGCGCGATTGCGGAGCGCGGCATGCAACGTCGTGCGCCGAACGCCGAGCGCGTTGCCCACGATGAAGCGATGCTGGGCGCTGCGTCGCCCATCGCGATAGTCGATTCCCCTCAGCGGAAAGCCGCGCGGGCTCACCCCGAGCCTGGCCAGCGCTGGCATCGCTCCGGGCATCAGCCCCTCGCCGCAGGCCTTGTCAATCACTCCGGCGCGCTGTTCGACGACGGTGGTGTCGAGTCCCGCCAGGCGTGCCTCGATCGCCGAGGCCAGCCCGACGGGCCCACCGCCCACGACGACAAGCTGCGAAGGCGGGCTCACGTGCGCACCCCGGTTCCGATCCTTGCCGCGCCGGCAAGTGCGCGGTTCTCGGCCGGGATCCTGAAGACCAGGAGCAGAACCGCGTTGAGCACGGTAAAGACCAGTGCCGTGATCCAGGCGGTGTGCACTAGCGGCAGCGCGACGCCCTCGAGCGCGACGACGAGATAGTTCGGATGCCGCACCCGCGACCAGCGGTAGGGCCCGGTCGTCACGAGGGGCATGCCCGGCACCACGATGACGCGAGTGTTCCATTGCCGACCGAGCGACCAAATGATTCCATACCGCGCCACTTGGCTGGCGAGCGTGACCGCGAGCATCGGCCAGCCCAGCCACGGCAGGAACGGCCGCGCGAGCAGCCAGACCTCGGCGAGGGCCCCGAGCAGCATCCCGATGTGGAGTGCAATCATCCAGGGGAGTTGCCGACGATTCGACTCGATGCCGCCCCGCTCGAACGACCACCGGGCATTGCGGGTCGAGATCACCATCTCGACAATGCGCTCCACTCCGGTCAGAAGGATCAGCACCGTGAAGAGAGACACCGAGAGCGACACCGTCGGCATCAGGCCGCCCACCGCAACAGCACGTACTCGCTGGCGACCCCCGGCCCTAGCGCGAACAGCACGCCGTTGGTTCCGACCGGCTGATCGATCATGTCGGCCAGCACATGCAGCACCGACGACGACGACAGGTTGCCGACCGCCGCGAGCGACCGCCAGCTCGCGGCCAGGTCTGCGCGATCCAGGTGCAAGCCGCGCTCGAAAGCCTCAAGCACCCGAGGGCCACCGGGGTGCGCGATCCAGGCCCCGACGTCATTCAGCTGCAACTCGTGTTCGCCGAGAAGTCCGCGCACGTCGCTGTCGATGTTCGCGTCGATCGTGTCTGATACTGCCGCAGTGAGCACGATCCGAAAGCCGGTGCCCCCGATGTCCCAGCCGATGACGCTCTCGCTGTCGGGGTAAAGCACGCTCCGGGTACCCAGAATCTCGGGGCCGGGCAGCCCGAGCGCTTCGGCTCTGCGGGCTCCGGCGATGACCACGGCGGCAGCCCCATCGCCGAACAGCCCGCTCGCGACGAAATTGGCCACCGAGTCGTCGTCGCGTTGCAGCGTCAGCGAGCACAGCTCGACCGAGACCAGCACCGCGATGTCATCGGGATGCCCGAGCAAATAGTCGTGCACGCGCGCCAACCCGGCAGCACCGGCCACGCAGCCGAGGCCGAACGACGGCATCCGCTTCACGTTCGGGCGCAGCCCGAGGATCGGCACGAGCCGCGCGTCAATCGAGGGCGCCGACATGCCGGTCACCGAGGTGAACAGCAGGTAGTCGACCTGGTCGGCATCGAGCCCGGCCGTCGCCAGTGCCGCCGTCACCGCGCGGGCGGCCAGCGCTGTGCCCTCGCTGATCCAGAGGTCGTTCGCCTGCTGAAACGTGCGCAGTTCGCGATACTCGCGCAACGGCAGAACGGTGTGGCGGTGGCCTATGCCCGCCGAGGCATGAAAGCGCGACAGGACCGCGCGCTTGCTGCGATCATCCGTGATGAGGTCGGAAAGTTCGGCAGTGATCTCGGACTGCGCGTAGACGTACTCCGGCAGTGCCGGCGCCACTGCCAAGATCCGGGACATGTGCGGAACGTACCATCCCTCTCCGGCACAAGGTCGGCCAGACGACGAACGTTCAGCGACTACGCGAGATGGCGCTCGTCGTGCCCGACGTACTCCGACAGCGGGCGAATCAACGCGTTCGACGCGACCTGCTCCATCACATGCGCCGTCCACCCGGTGACCCGCGACGCGACGAACAACGGGGTGAAGGTCAGAGTGTCAAAGCCCAGCAGGTTGTATGCCGGGCCGCTCGGGTAGTCAAGGTTCGGCTTGATGCTCTTGCGGGCATCCATCCCGTTGGCCAGCGTCTCGTACAGCTCGAGCATGTCGTCGGCGTGATGCTCGGCGATCAGGCGCTTCATCGCGGCCTCCATCGTCGGCACACGCGAATCGCCGTGCTTGTAGACCCGGTGGCCGAATCCCATGATCTTGCGCTTCTCGGCGAGCGCCTGGTCGAGCCAGGCCTCTG
>JBDUBG010000002.1:0-8700 GCA_040004215.1 Pseudolysinimonas sp.
CTCAGCTGGGAGCGCCGCATGGAGGTGCTCGAAATCGCCCGGGAGAACGACATCCTGGTTGTCGAAGACAACCCATACGGTCTGCTCTACTTCGACCAGGCGCCCCCGCAGGCGATGCGCTCGGTCGACGAAGAGGGCGTGATCTACCTCGGAACCTTCTCGAAGACCCTGGCGCCCGGCCTGCGCGTCGGCTGGGCAGTTGCCCCTCATGCAATCAGAGAAAAACTCATTTTGGCGAATGAGGCTGCCGTACTCTCGCCGAGCTCCTTCTCGCAAGTGACGATCTCGGAATACCTCTCGACGGCCGACTGGAAGGCACAGATCGACACCTTCCGCGGGGTCTATCGCGAGCGGCGCGACGCCATGCTCGGCGCCCTGCATGAGCAACTGCCGACCATGACGTGGACGGTCCCGACCGGCGGGTTCTACATTTGGCTCACTCTGCCCGACCACCTCGACTCGAAGGCGATGCTGCCGCGCGCCGTGAAAGAGCTGGTGGCATACACGCCCGGCACGGCGTTCTACTCCGATGGCGGCGGACGAAACGCGATGCGCCTGTCGTTCTGCTACCCCAGCCCGGACTTCATCCGGGAGGGTATCCGCCGCCTCGCCATTGTGATCAACGGCGAGTTGAGCCTGTTGAACGAGTTCTCGCAGACCGGTCCTCTCGCCGTACAACCCGCGGTGCGCGAAGGCGTCCTCCCGCCGAACGTGGGCTGACGCCGTGACCAAGCCCCTCCGGCACGTCGTTGTCCTCGCGGGCGGCATCTCGCACGAACGCGACGTCTCGCTGCGTTCCGGGCGGCGGGTGGCCGATAGCTTGCTCGAGCATGGCCTCACCGTCGAATTGAGAGATCCGGATGCGCGCTTGCTTGCAGCGCTCCGGGCCGACCGCCCCGACGTCATCTGGCCCGCCCTGCACGGAGCCTCGGGAGAAGATGGCGCGCTGCGTGGCCTGCTCGAGTTTCTCGGTATCCCCTTCGTCGGGTCCTGTTCTGACGCCGCCCGACTCGCCTGGGACAAACCAACAGCCAAGATCATCGTTTCGCGCGCCGGCATCGCAACCCCGCGTTCGATCACGCTGCCGCGAGACGCCTTCCGTGAACTCGGCGCCGACGCAGTGTTCGAAGCCATTGCCGACGAATTGCCGGTGCCCCTTGTCGTCAAGCCCGCCAAGGGGGGCTCCGCCCAGGGCGTCACGATCGTCGACAACCGCGCGAACCTCCCCCGCGCAATGGTCGACGCGTATACCTACGGCGACGTCGCGTTGGTCGAGCAACAAATCACTGGCACCGAAATCGCGGTCGGCATCATCGACACCGGTGACGGCCCTGTCGCGCTGCCTGCCGTCGAGATCGAGCCTCTGTCAGGCGTCTACAGCTTCGAGGCGCGCTACAACGCCGGTGAGACGCGTTTCTACGTGCCGGCCCGCCTGAGCCCCGCTGTGGCTTACGCCGCGGCGCAGGCGGCCCTCACCGCCCACCGCGCGCTCGGACTCCGCCACCTCTCGCGCGTCGACCTCATCGTCGATGGCGCAGGAACTCCGTGGTTTCTCGAGGCCAACGTGCTCCCGGGCCTCACCGAGACGTCGCTTCTGCCGCAAGCCCTTGAGGCGGCAGGCCATGACCTTGGCTGGGTGTACTCCGCGCTCGCCGAAGCGGCAATTCGCGACAGCTAGACGCCAGAGCTGTCGACGCCGAGCTCTTCGACGATCCGATTGAGGTCTGCCACCGTGGCGAAGTCAATCGAGATGGTGCCTTTGGTGGTGCCGAGGGCGATTTTCACGCGGGTGTTCAGCTTGTCGCCGAGGCGCTCGGCCAGATCATCGAGGTGGTGCTGGCGGCGGCCCGCCGTTGGCTTCGTGGCCCGCGCCTTGGCGGGCGATGCCGTCGCGGCCGCGGCCTCGGCCGCACGCACCGACAGGTCTTCGTTGACGATCTTGTCGGCCAACCGCTCCATCGCCGAGTCGTCGCCGACCGACAAGATCGCTCGGGCGTGCCCGGCCGTGAGAACACCGGCTGCGACTCGGCGCTGAATGCCCTCTGGCAGGCGCAGCAACCGGATCGTGTTAGTGATTTGCGGGCGAGAGCGGCCGATTCGCTCGGCGAGTTGCTCTTGAGTGATGCCGAAATCGGCGAGTAGCTGCTGGTAAGCAGATGCCTCCTCAAGTGGGTTCAACTCGGCGCGATGCAGGTTCTCGAGCAGCGCATCACGCAGCATGGCGTCGTCTGCCGTGTTTTTCACAACGGCGGGGATGCTGGCCAGGCCCGCGAGCTTGCTGGCTCGCAGCCGGCGTTCACCCATGATGAGCTCGTATTGGGGTTCGCCCGCCGAGGCGCCGGCCCGCGGTCGCACCACAATCGGCTGCAACACACCAAACTCGCGCACCGAGACAACCAGCTCGCTCAGCTCCTGCTCACGGAACTCGCGGCGCGGCTGTTGCGGGTTGGGCACGATGTCGTCGGGCGACAGGCTAGCCAGTCTGGCTCCAGGAACCGTGATTAAACCGTCCATTGATTCGGACGTCGCCCCGGGGCCAGCAGGGAAGAAGACGTCAACAGGTCGTTCCCCCTCTTCGGCAGTGGGAATGAGCGCGCCGATGCCGCGACCCAGCCCCGTGCGCTTCGGTGCGGCCGCCATCAGCGTTCTCCCCGACGAGCGATCTCAGAGGCGGCTTCGCGGTACGAGAGCGAGCCGGTCGAGTTGCCGTCGTACGAGATGACGCTCTGGCCGTAGCTCGGGGCCTCTGAGATGCGGACAGAGCGAGGGATCACGCTCCGCAGCGTCTCGCTCGGAAAATGCTCGCGCACCTCCGCCACCACCTGGTTCGCGAGGTTCGTACGCGAGTCGAACATGGTGAGCAAAATCGTCGACACCGCCAGGTGTGGGTTCAGGTGACGCTCGATCAGCTTGATGTTGTTGAGCAGCTGACTCAAGCCCTCTAGCGCGTAGTACTCGCACTGAATGGGGATGAGCACCTCGCGCGCCGCGACGAAGGCGTTGATTGTCAGCAGGCCGAGCGACGGTGGACAGTCAATGAAGACGTAATGATACGGATGTTCGCTTTCTGACTCGGCGAGGAACGTCTCGAGGGCGCCTCGCAGCCGTTGCTCGCGAGCGACGAGCGACACCAATTCGATTTCTGCGCCGGCGAGGTGGATCGTGGCTGGCACGCACGACAGCCGCTCGAACTCCGGACTCGTCTGCACGACGTCGCGCATGGGCATGTCGTTGATGATGACGTCGTAGACACTGGGCGTCTCTGAGCGATGTTCGACCCCCAGCGCTGTTGAGGCATTGCCCTGCGGGTCCAGATCAATGACCAGCACGCGGGCGCCAGACTGCGCGAGGGCGGCCGCGAGATTCACGGTCGATGTGGTCTTACCGACCCCACCCTTTTGGTTCGCCACCGTAAAAATGCGCGTGCGCGGGGGGAGCGGCAGGCTCTGCTCAGCCAGTGCGACACGGCGCTTCGCCAGGTCAGCAATCTCGCGCGCGAGCGGCGTTTCGTCGTATCGGTTTTCGGTGCTCACTGGAGCGGATTTCCCTCTCGGATGACTCAGTGCGCGTCGAGCGATGTTTCACGTGAAACAGTGGCCGGTCGCGGGTCAGTCAACTGTAGCCCGAAAGACCCTGGTCACCTCGGGCACGATCCCCGCACCGAGGGCGAGTACCTCAACCGCGCTCAACCTTGCTGCCCGAATCTGCTTCCCGGCTGCCGCGACTTCATCTGAAACACGCTCGCCCTTCATGAAGAGCAGCTCACCGCCCCGTCGCGCCAGGGGTGCCGTCATGGGAATGAGCTTGGACAGCGACGACACCGCCCGCGCCGTCACTTGATCCAGCCGCTCAATGAAAGGTGCATCTTCTGCACGAGCCCGAACCACCTCAACGTTGTCAAGACCAAGCCGCGCCGACTCGGCGAGTAGCCAGTCAACACGGCGTTCCATCGGCTCGATCAGCACGAATGTCACGTCTGGGCGCGCGATCGCCAGCACCATGCCCGGCAGTCCTGCCCCACTGCCGACGTCACCCACCAACCCGGGGCGCAGCAATGAGGCTGGCAGCGCACTGTTGAGGATGTGGCGCGACCAGAGGCGTTCGGCCTCAAGCGGGCCGATGAGACCGAGTTGCTCGCCGCGCTCTCCGAGCTCACGCGTGAACTCCCTAGCGAGTTCAATGCGGTCACCGAAGATGGATGCGGCGACCTCCGGTTCCGGCTGGATCATCTGAGCAGCCAGCGTGACTGTTTCACGTGAAACATCGCGTGCCTCGACCCTGTCACGGAGCCCGCAGCCGGGATTCTCTCTATGCCCCAGCGCGAGAGATCACCGTGTGGCGGTCGCGTCCCTCGCCTTCAGACTCGGACGCAAACCCCCGCTCAGCCACGATGTCGTGAACGATCTTGCGCTCGTAGCTCGACATCGGCGGCAGTGACGCCGATGTCGCGCCCTCCTCGATCCGAGCGACAGCGCGGTCGACCAGAGTGCCCAGCTCCGCGGCGCGCTGATCGCGGGAGCCGCCGATATCCAGAATCAGACGCGAGAATCGCCCGGTCTTGTTCTGCACCGCGAGGCGGGTGAGTTCTTGGAGGGCGGCAACTGTGTCCGGCTTCGACAGCAGGCGCAGGTTGGCGCCCTCGGTCGCCGTCACCGAGACATACGCCCGTCCCGACCGTGCGTCGATGTCGATATCTCCATCGATGTCCGTGATATCGAGGAGTTCCTCGATGTAGTCGGCGGCGACGTCGCCCTCGTCAACCAGATCCTGCGCGCTCAGCGGCTCGTCTCCCGCGCTCGAAGCGGCAGGCATGACCGTGCCAGCCAGCTCGGCGTCGGCGCTGGCGTCACTCACGTCCGCCAACGGGTCTTCGGTCTGGGTTTGGGTCTCGATCGCGTCGCTCACTTCTTGCCACTTCCTGTCTTCTTGGCGCGGTTCTTGCCGACCGGCTGTGATCGCTGTGTCGTCACCGGCTTCTTCGGTTCTTCGATCACGTCGGGCTCGGCTAAGGCCGCGGCGTCTTCCGTCATTTTCTGACGATTTCGCTTCGCCAGTCTGGCCTCGCGCGCCAGCGCTGCTTCGCTGCCCGGGGTGGGCATGTTTCGGATGACGAGGAACTGCTGAACCATCGTCCAGATGTTAGAGGTCAGCCAGTAGAACATGACCCCGATAGGGAACGCGAAGCCCGAGAACGCGAACACCAGGGGGAGGATGTACAGCAGGATCCGCTGCTGGCGATACATCGGGCTGGCCTTCATCTCAGGCGACTGGTTCTTCGACGCGAGCTGCAGCTGTGTAATGAATTGCGAGACGGTCATGATCACCACCATGATCGCCGCGATCACCACCACGATGTAGTTGTGCTTGTCGAGGGCCGTCTGGATGCTGAGGTTGAGGGGAGCCTTGAAGTCACCGCTGAACAGATAGGCGTGGCCGAACTGCAGGGACAGCGCTTTGGTCAGAAAGCCGACGCCCTCCTTGCCCTCTCGGGCCTCGGTCAGCACCGAGAAGAGACTGAAGAAGATCGGCATCTGGATCAGCAGCGGAAGGCACGACGACAGCGGGTTCGTTCCCGCCTTGCGATACAGCTCCATGGTTTCGCGCTGCATCGCCTCGCGCGAGAACTGATCCTTCTTGCCCTTGTACTTGTCCTGGATCTTCTTCAGCTGCGGAGCGACCTCCATCATCTTGCGTTGGCTCTTGATCTGCCGCACGAAGATCGGGATCAGTAGCGCTCGCACCACGAGCACCAGGCAGACGATCGAGAACACCCAGGTGATTCCCGCAGCGGGATCCAGACCGAGGAACGTCCAGAAGTAGTGGAACCCAACGAGGATCGCCTCGATGACCCATTTGATCGGGGTGAGGATAACCCCGAAGAAGCTGATAATGCCGTCCACGAATCAGGCCTTTCCATGGCTCGTCGGGAAGACGAAGCCGAAGTGAGTGAGCTGGTAGCGGGGGGTCCGGCGCTCGGGAACATCGTCCACGCCGCCCTTCGCCCAGGGGTGGCAGCGGGCAATCCGCCACGTTCCGAGTGCAATGCCCTTGAACACCCCGTGCTGCTGGATCGCGCCCAGGGCATAAGCAGAACAGCTGGGGTAGTAGCGGCAAACGTCACCGTACAGCGGTGAGATTACCGCGCGGTATACGCGCAGGATCACCACGCAGACGTTACGCGGAAGCAACAGCAAGAACGCCAGCACGGGCATCATCGAGGCATCACGGGAGTGCCGAGAAGTGTCGCGTCGAGTGCCGTATGCATATCATCGGCGAGGCTAACCCAGCTGCGCTGTGCAGCGCCGGGGAGGGCGCGGACCACGATGTCACTCCCACGCGCGCCCGCCGAAACGAACTCGCGGCCCAGCGCTCGATAGCGGCGGCGCACCAGGTTGCGATCAACTGCGTTGCCCACCGAGCGAGCCACGATGATCCCGAGGCGTAACGGCTCGTCTGCTGCACGCTCCAGACGGTAATAAACGGCGGAGGGCGTCACCGAGCGGCGCCCGCGGCGGACCACCATGCGGAAGTCGTCTGCACGGACGACTCGGTTCGCCCTGGCGAGCACCGGTCGACTACGCGGAGAGCTCGGTGCGACCCTTGCGGCGGCGAGCACCGAGGATGGCGCGACCGGCACGCGTACGCATGCGCAGACGGAAGCCGTGCACCTTGGCGCGGCGCCGATTGTTCGGCTGGAAGGTTCGCTTGGTCATGGTGGTATCTCCAAAACCCAGCGCCGTGCGCCGGGAAGAACAGGGACCGCCTCTGGGCAGTCGTCAACTGATTAAAAATAGGCGGTTAATGGGCCCCGGTCAAACTCCAGAGGCCAACCGTCCATTCTCCACACCGATCAGCCAATCCGTTGGTCACGGCGCGCCCGCGCGAACTAAGGTGAATCCGCGACCGAAGCACCCCACGCCGAGCCGAGAGAAATCATGACTGATACCCCGGATCCCACCCAAGAACTTTGGGAATCCGCGCTCGCGCTGCTGCAGGAAGACGATCGAGTCACCCCACAACTCCAGGGATTTCTCAACCTCGTTGAGCCGAAGGGTGTGCTCGCGGGGACCCTGTATCTCGAGGTTCCCAATGAACTGACTCGCGGAATGCTCGATCAGCGCATCAGGGTTCCCCTGCTCAATGCGCTGAGCACCATCGATGGAGACCACGGAATCAGCAACTTTGCGATCGTGGTCAACCCCGAGATTCAGCACGCCGGCATCGGCCCCTCGCACGGATCACACCAACTCGACGAACCGGTCCTCGAGCCCCCACCCGCCATGACCTCCACCTCGACGACCATGTCAGCCGGCACGGCCGGCGAGCAAGCACGCCGATCTGACACCCGACTCAACCCCAAGTACAACTTTGACAACTTCGTCATCGGCGGTTCCAACCGCTTTGCGCACGCCGCTGCCGTCGCCGTCGCCGAGGCTCCGGCAAAGGCGTACAACCCACTCTTCATCTACGGCGACTCCGGACTCGGCAAGACCCACCTGTTGCATGCAATCGGTCACTATGCCGAGCGGCTGTATCCCGGCATCCGAGTGCGCTATGTCAGCTCCGAGGAGTTCACGAATGACTTCATTAACTCGATCGCCAACAACCGAGCCGCTGCATTCCAGGCGCGCTACCGCGAGATCGACATCCTGCTCATTGACGACATCCAGTTCTTACAGAGAGCGGTCGAGACCCAAGAAGCGTTCTTCCACACTTTCAACACCCTGCACGACCACAACAAACAGGTGGTCATCACCAGTGACGTCGCCCCGAAACACCTGACCGGCTTCGAAGACAGGATGCGGTCGCGCTTCGAGTGGGGCCTGATTACCGACGTGCAGGCGCCTGACCTCGAAACCCGCATCGCGATCCTTCGCAAGAAGGCTCAGAGCGAGAAGCTGCAGGTTCCTCACGAAATTCTCGAGTACATGGCAACGAAGGTGTCGTCGAATATCCGCGAACTCGAGGGCACCCTCATCCGCGTCACGGCGTTTGCCAACCTGAACCGCACGCCCGTCGACCTGCAGCTCGTACAGACCGTGCTCAAGGACCTCATCACGCTCGATGAAGACAATGTGATCGCACCTGTCGACATCATCAATCACACCGCTGACTACTTCAAGCTCACGGTCGACGACCTCTACGGCTCGAGTCGCTCCCAGGCTGTTGCCACAGCGCGCCAGATCGCGATGTATCTGTGTCGAGAACTCACCAGCCTCTCGCTGCCAAAAATTGGGCAACTCTTTGGCAACCGCGACCACACGACTGTGATGTATGCCAACAAGAAGATCAGCGAGCTCATGAAAGAGCGTCGCTCGATCTACAACCAGGTCACCGAACTCACGAGTCGGATTAAGCAGAATCAGCGATATAACAAGCTCTAAGCATTGTTTTCCGGAACGCGCGGTCCACCCCTGTTCGGGGGACTGGACAATCGGGAACCAATATCGCGATTGCACAAGGTGTGCACAACCTGTGGATAACTCTTACTCGGGGGCCGTCACCGTGTTGACAACAGCGGCTTCATTGTGGATTTGCGTACTACTGGTCTGGGTGATTCACGTCAGCTGACGCTCTCACTCCACGGCCATCCCACATCTTGCACCGGTGTAGTTCCCAGCTGTCAGCAGGGCCGATCACCCTTCTCCACAGATCCCACAGACGTTAAGAAGATTAACTCTCTCTTCCTCATCTCAGCTC
>JBDUBG010000302.1:0-8690 GCA_040004215.1 Pseudolysinimonas sp.
GGCCTGGTCACCGCGACATCGCAGGTTGACGTGCCGAGTCGGTTCACTGACGGTCTGCCCAAGGGCAGCTACATCCAGGATTCCTTCGCTCACGGCGACATGCACATGACCGTTGCGGGCGTCATCATGAACTCGTCAAACATCGGCATCGCCGAGTTGACCAAACTGGAAAGTGAGAAGGACCGCTACGCCAACCTCCGCGCCTTCGGATTTGGAACGAAGACCACAGTGAACTTCCTCGGTGAGAGCCAAGGTGTGGTCGCCAGCCCCGACACCGTTGACTCCATCACCACCGTCACGCAGCAGTTCGGACAAGGGATGAGCGCTACCTCGGCGCAAGTGGCGAGCATGTACCAGACCATCGGCAATGACGGCAAGAAGGTGCCGTTGACGCTGATCCAGAGTTGCACGGCGGCGAACGGCACCGTGAGTCATCCGAACAGCGGCCCGACGACACGGGTTGTCTCGCCATTCGCGGCACAGCAGGTGCGCGAAATGATGGAAACCGTGACCACCCAGGGCTACCTGCACAACGTGATCAACATCCCCGGCTATCGCATTGCAGCGAAGACCGGAACCGCGCAGGTGGTGAACAGCAACGGCAGGTACGGCAACGACTTCATCGTCTCGGTGGCGGGGCTCATCCCGGCCGACAAGCCGCAATATGCCGTGATTGTCACGCTCGCCAAGCCCGATACGATAAAGACGTCCGCCGCCGCCGCACCGGCGTACGTGGCGCTCATGAAGCAGGTCATCAAGACCTTCCGCATTGAGCCCTCGACGACACCGGCGCCAGACGTCCCGGTCGCCTGGTAGCGAAGCACCCGGTCGATGAAGCCGCGGCAGTCGGACATCGACACCAAGGAGGCGGGACCAGCGTGACATCCCGGATTCCCCCGGTCCTGCGTCCCGAGCACCCCGCTCCCCGTTCTCTTGCGATGTTGATCAAGGAGTTCGGTCTGGAATGTCGCGGCTCGTTCGACGGCGTCGAGGTCACCGGAGTGACAATCGGGACTGACGACCTGCACCACGGCGACCTGTTTGTCGGAATCCAGGGCGTGAACAGCCATGGCGCCTCGTACGCGGCGGCCGCGATAGAAGGCGGCGCCGTCGCCATGGTGACGGACGTCGCCGGGGCCGAGATCGCGGCAGGGGTCGGTCTGCCCATCTTGATCGTCGACGACCCCCGCGGCGCGCTCGGCGGTCTGTCGGCCTGGGTGTATCGCACCGCGGAGTCGAACGCCCTGCTGTTCGGCACAACGGGCACCAATGGCAAGACCTCCGCGTCGTATCTTCTGGAAGCGATCTTGCGACAGCTGGGCCTGGTCACGGGCCTGAGTTCGACGTCGGAGCGGCACATCGGCGACCTTTCGGTGGTGAGTCGGCTGACTACCCCCGAGGCGAGCGAGATGCACGCTCTGCTTGCCAGAATGCGCGAGGCGGGAGTGCGCGCCGTCGCCGTGGAGGTGAGCGCTCAGGCTCTCACTCAGCACCGGATCGACGGCCTGGTGTTCGACGTGGTCGCCTTCACGAACCTCAGCCACGACCATCTCGACGACTACGCCGACATGGAGGAGTACTTTCACGCGAAGCTCGCCCTGTTCACCCCCGAGCACGGCAAGCGCGGCGTGGTAAGTCTCGACACGGCGTGGGGCATCCGGGTCGTCAACGAGTCCCGTATTCCGGTCACCACGATTGCCACGGTTGGGCACGCGACGCCGGCGGATACTCAGAGTGCCGAGTGGGTCGTCGAGGTGCTCGAGGAGTCTGCGGCCTACACCGAGTTCCGGCTCACCGGTCCGGATGGCCGCTCTCTGGTGACCCGCGAACCCTTGATCGGCTGGCATATGGCGGCCAACGCCGCTTTGGCGATCGTCATGCTGGTTGAGGCTGGCTTCGAGCTGGAGGCAATCGGCGCTGCGCTCGCGTCTGATGGCGGTATCCACGCGTATCTGCCTGGCCGTACCGAGCGCGTCTCGGGCGATCAAGGGCCCAGTGTGTACGTCGATTTCGGTCACAGCGCTGACGCCTTCGAGAACACCCTCGCCGCAGTGCGCAAGTTCACGACAGGCCGCACGATCATGGTGTTCGGTGCCGACGGCGACCGGGACGCCACTAAGCGTCACGAGATGGCGCGCGTCGCTGCCCAGGGCAGCGACATCCTCGTGATCACCGATCACCATCCGCGCTTTGAAGACCCCGGTTCCATCCGGGCAACCTTGCTCGAGGGGGCGAAGCGTGCAGAGGATCAGCCTCAGGAGACCTATGAGGTCAGCCCGCCCGAGCAGGCGATCCGCACGGCTGTCTCGTTGGCGAAAGAGGGCGACTCGATCCTGTGGGCCGGACCGGGACACCAGGACTACCGGGACATCCGCGGAGTGCGCACCCCGTACTCGGCGCGTGACGAGGCTCGTACCGCTCTCCGCGAAGCGGGCTGGGCGTGATCCCTCTTCGCCTGGCTGAGGTGACAGATGCGCTCAGAGGGACGCTCGTGCTGCCCCGGAGGGTGACGGACGACGAGTTCGTGAGCGGCACGGTGCAGACTAACTCGACACTGGTTACCCCCGGATCGATCTTCTTTGCCTTGCCGGGCGCGGTCACTGACGGTCACCTCTTTGCGCCCGACGCCGTGGAACGGGGAGCAGCCCTGGTCATCGCCGAGCGGCAGTTGGACCTTCCGGTTCCGGTGATTGTGGTGCCGAACGGGGTGACGGCGTTGGCCGATCTCGCTCGTCTGGTGATGGCTCGAGTGCGCGCCACCGGGGCAATGAAGGTGATCGGAATCACCGGCTCGAACGGCAAAACCACGACCAAGAACCTGCTGCAGGCGATCCTGACGGCAGAGGGACCCACCGTCGCCCCGACTGGCTCGTTCAACAATCAGGTCGGCGCCCCGGTCACCATGTTGCAGGCCGACGAGTCGACCGAGTACCTGATCAGCGAGATGGGTGCCAGCGGCGAAGGGGAGATCGCGCGCCTCGTCGGCATCGCGATACCCGACATCTCGGTCGTGCTGAAGGTCGGCCTGGCGCACGCCGGTGAGTTTGGTGGCATCGAGGCGACGCAGCGCGCCAAGTCAGAAATCGTGCGGGAGCTGCCGGCCACGGCGGTCGCCGTCCTGAACGCGGACGACGCGCGTGTGGCGGCGATGGCCGACATGACAGCGGCCCGCGTGGTGTGGTTCGGGCTGGCTGGGGATGCCGAGGTGCGGGCCGAGGACGTACGCGCCACCGCATCCGGAACCCGTTTCACCCTCGTGGTCGACGGCGCACCCCGCGAGGTGGCATTGCGGATTCTCGGCGAGCATCACGTCTCAAACGCACTGGCGGCTCTCGCCGTTGCCCGGGAGCTCGGCGTGCCCATCGAGCGTGCGATCACCGCGATCGAGGCCGTTCCGCGTGCCGAACGCTGGCGCATGGAACTGCTGCAGCCGGGCGGCGGCATCACGGTGATCAACGATGCGTACAACGCGAGCCCCGATTCCACCGCCGCGGCGCTCAAGACTTTGGTGCAGATCGTGGAGCCGGGGCAGCGTTCAGTTGCCGTGCTTGGTGAGATGGCGGAGTTGGGGGAGTACTCCCACGACGAGCACGATCGGCTGGGACGCCTCGTCGTGCGATTGAACATCGGCAAGCTCGTCGTGGTGGGCGAAGGCGCCCGCCGCATCCATGCCGCTGCGGGACTCGAGGGTTCATGGGACGGGGAGTCGGTGTTCGTCGCCGATCTCGACGCGGCATACGATCTTCTGCGTGAAGAACTCCGGCCCGGTGACGTCGTGCTGGTGAAATCGTCGAAGTCGGCTGGCCTGCGCTTCCTCGGCGACACCATCGGCGGGGTCGAAGGTTCCGCGTGGTAGCCCTCCTGGTCGGCGCTGGCTTCTCGCTGGCCTTCACGCTCTTCTTGACCCCGCTCTTCATCCGGCTGTTCAAGCGGCTCGGCTGGGGTCAGTTCATCCGAGATGACGGCCCGAAGTCGCACCACGCCAAGCGCGGTACGCCGACCATGGGTGGCATCGTCTTCATTCTGGGCTCGATCTTCGGCTACCTGATGGGGCACCTGATTGCGGGTGTTCCGTGGACGATGGTGGCCGTGCTCGTGCTGGCCATGATGGCCGGCCTTGGCCTGGTCGGCTTCGTCGATGACTTTCTCAAGACCCGCAAGCAGCGCAGCCTGGGGCTGGGTGGCTGGGCCAAGATCGTCGGTCAGGTGATCATTGGCACGATCTTCTCGGTGCTCGCCATCTCGCCGGTGTTTCTCGACGAGCATCACCTGACACCGGCCTCCCCGTATATCTCGGCGGTGCGCGAAGTCCCGTGGCTGAACCTGTTTGCCTTCGGGCCGATCGTCGGGGTCATCCTGTTTGTCATCTGGGTCAACGTGATGACGGTGAGCGCGTCGAACGGCGTCAACGTGGCCGATGGTGCAGATGGTCTTGCCGCTGGCGCCTCGATCTTTGCGATCTCGGCCTACCTGTTCATTGGCTTCTGGCAGAACAACCAGAGCTGTTACCGCGCCGCCATTGACCTCCACGTTCAATACAAGTGTTACGACGCCCGCGACCCGCTCGACATCGCGGTCGTTGCTGCTGCGATCGTGGGGAGCCTGGTCGGCTTTCTCTGGTGGAACACCTCGCCGGCCCAGATCTTCATGGGCGACACCGGCTCGCTCGGCCTCGGCGGAGCTCTCGCAGCCTTGGCGATCGTCAGCCGCACCGAGTTGTTGCTGGTGCTGATCGGCGGCCTGTTCGTGGTCGTCACCGGATCGGTGATCGTGCAACGGGCCTACTTCAAGCTGACGAAGCGGCGATACGGCCAAGGCAGACGCGTCTTCCTGATGACTCCGCTCCAGCATCATTTCGAACTCAAGGGCTGGGCCGAGATCACGGTGGTCGTGCGGTTCTGGATCATCGCCACGCTCTTTGTCGCGGCCGGGGTCGGTCTGTTCTACCTCGAATGGGTCAGCCGCTAGGCGGCGGATGCCGTGACTTCTGACGATGGATCGCGCGACCTCGCCGCGCTGACCAGTTGGCGATCAGACTGGGCAGGCCTTCGCGTCGTGGTGCTCGGCCTCGGCGTGACGGGGTTCTCGGTGGCAGACACGCTCGTCGAACTCGGTGCCGAGGTGCTCGTGGTCGCCCGAAACGCGAGCGACGAGTACCGCGAGTTACTCAACGTGATCGGCGCCTCCTTCGTTCAGGCCGACGACGTGGTTCCTGCCGCCCTCGCGGGCTTTGGGGCTGAGCTGGTCGTGGTGTCGCCGGGGTATTCGCCGCGGCATCCTTTCCTCATCTGGGCGGCGGAGCAGCAGCTTGAGATTTGGGGCGACATCGAGCTGGCCTGGCGGCTGCGCGACAAGACAGTGCGAGCAGATGGAACGACCGCCGACTGGATCTGCATCACGGGAACGAACGGCAAGACCACCACTACCCAGCTCACCGCGACGATGCTCGTTTCCGGGGGCCGGCGCGCGGCGCCAGCTGGCAACATCGGCGTGCCGGTGCTCGACGCGATCCGCGATCCGCAGGGCTTCGATGCGCTGGTGATTGAGCTCTCGAGCCACCAGTTGCACTGGGTGAATCGCAACGCAGGAGGGGTGCTGGCGCCACTCGCCTCGGTCTGCCTGAATCTGGCAGACGACCACCTGGAGTGGCACGGTGGCCGCGACGACTACCGTGGGGCCAAGGCCAAGGTCTACGACAACGTTCGGGTCGCCTGCGTCTACAACCTCGCAGACAGTGCCACTCGCGAGATGGTCGAAGACGCCACGGTGCAAGACGGGTGCCGGGCAATCGGCTTCGGCCTCGGCGTGCCCGGGCCTAGCGATGTGGGGATGGTCGACGGCATCCTGGTCGACCGCGCGTTCCTGGAAGAGCGGCGCACCTCGGCTCTCGAGCTTGCCACCCTTGACGACCTCGGGCCGGGAGGCCTCGACAGCCCCCACATGACAGCCAACGTGCTGGCTGCCGCCGCACTGGCTCGGGCTGTTGGAGTCACCCCGGCGGCGATTCGTGAAGCCGTGCGTGGCTTCCGGATCGATCACCATCGCACCGAGGTGGTGGGCGAAAGTGGAGGCGTCACCTGGGTCGACGACTCGAAGGCCACCAACGCCCACGCGACCGACGCTGCGCTCTCTGGGTTCTCGAACGTGGTCTGGATTGTGGGTGGTCTGCTCAAAGGGATCGACCCGGCGCCGCTGGTGGCCAAGCACGCCCGGCGTCTGAGGGCGGCCATCCTGATCGGCGCCGACCGTTCAGTACTTCGCGAGGCGTTCCAGCGACACGCCCCCGGCGTCACGGTGGTGGAGGTCACCGGCGACGAAACTGGGGGAGTGATGTTCGCGGCCGTGCGCGCCGCCGCATCCGTCGCCCAGCGGGGAGACGTGGTGCTGCTTGCGCCAGCCGCTGCATCAATGGACCAGTTCACGGACTACGCCGACCGCGGAGCCCAATTTGCCGAGGCGGTGCGCCAGCACCTGAAGGGAGTCGATCGTGACGACGACCCGACCTCCCGCCCGCGGTCGTAGCACTCCGCCACCAGATCCCGAACCGCAGGCGCCCCGCGCGGCCGTCGTTGCCGTTCGCCGACTTTTTGCAGCCGAGACGCCCGAGTTCTTCATGCTGCTCGGCACCACGCTCTTCCTCGTCGTGTTCGGCTTGGTCATGGTGCTCTCGTCGTCGTCGATCGAGTCGTACGTCGACAGCAAGGATTTCTTCGCAACAGCTACCCGCCAGGGCCTCTATGCCTTGCTCGGGGTGCCGATCATGCTGATCGCTGCACGCGCGCCCATTTCGTTCTGGAAGCGCTGGGCACGCGCCGCCGTGTTCCTCGGCATCGGTCTGCAGCTCCTCGTGTTCACCCCACTCGGTTACGGATACGGTCTCAACCGCAACTGGATCCACGTTGGCTCCTTCACGGCGCAGCCGTCCGAGCTGATCAAGCTCGCTTTCGTGGTGTGGCTCGCCTGGACGCTGTCCACACGGCACGACCTGCTTGACGATTGGAAGCGGGTGCTGTTCACGATCGGCCCGATCGTGGGGCTCGCGATCGGGCTGGTGTTGTTCGGAAGCGACCTGGGCACGGCGATCATTCTGATTTCGATCGTCTTGGGGTCGCTGTTTTTCGCGGGTGTCCGGTTGCGTGTTGTCGCCGCGGCCATTGCCGTGATCTCGCTCATCGCCCTCGTCTTTGTGCAGATCAGTCCCTCCCGTTCTGGCCGCGTTGCCGCCTTTTTGGGCGGCTGCACTGACCCCACCAAAGCCCTGAACGAGTGCTACCAGATCACCCACGGCTGGCAGTCACTGGCCCACGGCGGAGTCTTCGGGGTAGGGCTCGGCAACTCGACGGGCAAGTGGTCGTGGGTGCCTGAGGCCGACAACGACTTCATCTTCGCCATCATCGGTGAGGAACTCGGCCTGGTCGGTGCGATTCTTGTGCTCGGGCTGTTCGTCGTGCTGGCGATCTGCTTCGTGCGCATCATCCGGATGTCGACTGACCCGTTCGCCAAGCTCGCTACCAGCGCCGCCATGGTCTGGATCATCGGTCAGGCTTTCGTGAACATCGCTGTCGTTCTCGGCATGCTCCCGGTGCTGGGTGTGCCGCTACCCCTGGTTTCTGCAGGAGGCTCCGCCTTGATCACGACGCTGACGGCAATCGGGGTCGTGCTGTCGTTCGCTCGGACGCGCCCCGCCAGGAGCGAGGGCGGACTCTCGCCGTCGCCGCGGCGTCCGTCGCGACGCCCGTCTCGGTCGTCTGAGTTTGACGGCGGAGTGAGCCGCAACTTCCGATGACGGTCTACCTGTTCGCCGGCGGAGGCACCGCTGGCCATGTCAATCCGCTGCTCGCTACCGCAGACCGGCTGCGTGAGCGCGAGCCAGAAGCCGAGGTGCTGGTACTCGGCACGGCCGAAGGGCTCGAGGCCCGGTTGGTGCCCGAGCACGGCTATGAGCTGCTGACGATTCCGCGCCTGCCCTTTCCTCGCCGACCGAACCGCGACGCCGTCCGTTTCCCCGGGCGGTGGCGGCGCTCGGTCGAGCAGGTGCAGGCGATCTTGCGCGACAGGAATGTCGACGTCGTGGTGGGCTTTGGCGGCTATGCAGCGGCACCGGCATACTGGGCAGCTCGGCGCGAGAAGCTGCCGATTGCGCTGCACGAGCAGAATGCCAAGCCCGGGATCGCCAATCGGCTCGGCGCCAGACTGACCCGATTCGTCGGCGTCACCTTTGCCTCGACCAACCTGGTGCACTCAACGGTTGTCGGACTGCCCTTGCGGCACGAAATCGAGACGCTCGACGTGGTGCCGGCGCGCGCGGAGGGCCGCACTTTCTTCGGTCTTAATCAGCGGATGCCGACCCTGCTGGTCACCGGTGGCTCGACGGGAGCGCGCCGCATCAATGAGAGCGTTGCGCAGTCGGTCGCCGCCATCCTCGGAAGCGGCTGGCAGGTGTTGCACATGACCGGATCCCGTTCTCCCGTCGCTGACCCTGGCCTGGCTGGCTACCACGTTCTGGAGTACTGCGACCGCATGGACCTTGCGCTCGCGGTCACCGACCTGGCCATCTCGCGCGCGGGCGCGGGAACGCTCGCAGAACTGGCTGCTCTCGGCATCCCAGCGGTGCTGGTGCCCTACGCCGCAGGCAACGGCGAGCAGGCATACAACGCGCGGGACGCCGTGCACGTGGGGGGTGCGATCGT
>JBDUBG010000010.1:0-2593 GCA_040004215.1 Pseudolysinimonas sp.
GAGCATCGGCCCGATACCGAAGGCCAGGAGGAACAGCAGATAGCCACTCGAGAACGCGTAGCCGATGGCCGTCTGCGCGCCGAGTCGCCGCTGCGGGCGTCGGAGTGCCCCCCGCTGCCGCCCCTGTGAAGGAGCGGCAGCGAGGGACGTGAGATCAGTTGAGATGGTTGTTGTCTTCTCTACTTGACCGTGTAGCCGTTGACTTGAGCCTGGTTCTCATACTGCTTCTGCCAGGCGTCAACGACCGAGGCGATGGTCTGGCCCTTGGCCAGAGCCGGAGCCACGATCGTGTTCCATCCGGGCTCGGAACTGAACGAAAGCGTGGCGCCCCAGCCCGGCCAGATGTTGGTGGCTGCAGTGTTGACGACGTCCTTGAACTTGTCCGAGTCGGCCCAGAATCCGCCGCTGACCTGCGCGTCCAGCCAAGCGCTCGCCGTGGAGGCGTACGCCGGCAGACCCGTGATCAGCTTGACCGACTGCGGTCCGGCGACCGCGTACTGCAGGAATGCAGCCTCCGCCTTGAGGTTGGTCGAGTGGCTCGAGCCGTACCAGAAGCCGCCACCCACGTTGCCGGTGCCGATCGGCTCGCCAGCCCAGTGCAGCGGCGTGCCCGCTCCCCATTCGCCCGCGACCCCAGCGAGGCTGGTCGGGTTGTTGAAGAGGGCTCCCGTGAACCAGGTCGGTCCGGGGATGCCGAGGAGCTTGCCCTTGTCCTGCTTCGGGAAGTCAGGGGTGAAGAGACCGACGGTATTCAGGCTGTGGTTGGCGAGCATGTGGTCCATGAGGGCGATCATCTTCGTCGAGTGGGAATCCGAGAAGTCGGACTTGAACGTGGTGCCCTTGACCGTGTAGATCGGCGCCTGAGCGCTCCACATGTTGGTGAGCACCGCGGTGAACGAGTCACCGATCGAGCCCAGGGTGTACCCGGGGTGTTCGGCTGCGAGCTTGTCGCCGAGGGCCTGGTAGTCCTCCCAGGTCTCGGGGACCGTGTACCCGAACTGGGTGAACAGGGTCTTGTTGTACCAGAACACCACCGGCGCCAGATTGTCGCGGACACCGTAGATGTGGCCGCCGACCGTCACCGGGTCCTCAGCGCCCTTCGTGTAGCCGTCGAGCCACTTCTTCGAGATGACGCCCTGGTCGAGCGGCGTGGCGAAGGCCTGAGCGCCATTTTTCCCAACGGCTGCCCAGCTGGCATCATTGACCTGGCCCGACCACACGACGTCCGGCCAGCCTGAGCCCGCCTTGTCGGCGAGCGAGATCTTCGTTTGGAACGAGTTGGTGCCACCGGAGTTTCCGTCGTAGGTCTCGATATTGACCTTGATCTCGGGGTGGTCCGCCTGGAAAGCCTTGGCGATGGGGGTTCGGTCGGCGTCCACCAAAATGGTGAGCGCGCTGTTCTTGATCTGCTTGGCCGCCTTGAATCCGTACGGCGAGTTGGCGTCGCCGCCACCTCCGCCTCCGGAGCTGCAACCGACGGCAAGCAGGGTGATGCTCGCTGCTGCGGCGATCAGTCCCAGCGCCCGGGGAACACGGGTGGTGCGGCGTTGCTGTGATGACATGTCGCGTCCTTTTCTGTCGACGTCCTTGACGACTGCGCCACCGGCTCTGGCAGCGCTCATATTAGATCATACATGTGATGAATGATGCAACGCATAAGTCATCCGCCTTGGTGCGGATCTCGACGCCACGTTCTGCGGTGCGACAGCGCAGCGCGACGGCGTGCCTTCTTGTTCATCCACGATGCGGGAGCGGCCCGATCAGGGCGTTCCCCTGCTGCGGGCTAATCCAGAAACGAACGGGAATAGCGACAGCCGTCGCGGTCGACCCAGGCGGCGCAACCGTCGATGACCGGGCCGAAGGTCAGACGTTCGGGGCTTCTCGCGTCGGCGCCGATCCGAAAAACACCTGGCGACAGTTCGACGAGCTCGACTTCGTCACCCGGTGATTCGACGGCGGGAGCCGAAATGGCCAGCAGCACACCCTCGCGTTCGACCACCCGGAAGTTGGGGAACCAGGGCGAGTAGCTGCGATAGTGGCCGATCCAGGGCGAGCCGGTCGCGGCGACGGCCGGTCGCACGGCGACCCGATAAACCCGGTCACGCCAAGTCCAACTCTCGCCATCGAAGTGGAGCGGAAAGGCACCGAACTGTGGATGCCGCGTGCCCACGGCATCCGACCACGACCACAGCAGCGCGTGCCGCTCGCCGTCAGCCTCGAGTTGGAGCCAGACCAGCCCGTCTTCGTGTTGACCCGCGACCACGTGCAACTCGTGCTCACTGCCGTCCGGATTCTGCGCGACAAACCGGCCGAGCATGGCGGCGGCGATCGCGCGGGGGCGCACATCACCCTGGTCGCCACGTTCGGCCCAGAGCTCGGGAGCTAGGTCGGACACCATCGCCCGCGACACCAGGTTGCCGCCGATCACTCTGGCAATGACCTCGGCGATGGGACTCGTGCCGTTGGCACTGGTGAGCACCACCACGCCGATCCCGGAGTCGAGGTCAGCAAGCAGGAAGGAGGCGTAGCCGATCATCCCGCCACCGTGGCTCAGGACCGTGCGCCCCGCGAGCGTGAAGCTCCCGTCCGCGAG
>JBDUBG010000250.1:0-8653 GCA_040004215.1 Pseudolysinimonas sp.
AGCCAGAGCTCGACGAGACCAAGACCGTGCTCGAGAACGTGCAAGAGGGCGTCGGGCCGATCAAAGCCAAGATCGACCGCTTCAACGAGATTTCGGCCGCGATGGCCGATCCCAATGCCGACTTCGATGCGCTGCTGGCCGAGATGGGTGAACTGCAGGGCGATATCGACGCGGCAGACGCCTGGGACCTCGACTCCCAACTCGAGCAGGCGATGGATGCGCTGCGCACGCCCCCGGGCGACGCAAGTGTCGCAAACCTCTCGGGCGGCGAGAAGCGCCGTGTTGCGCTGACCAAGCTGCTCTTGCAGAAGCCGGATCTGCTGCTACTCGACGAGCCCACCAACCACCTCGACGCCGAGAGTGTGCTCTGGCTCGAACAGCACTTGAAGCAGTACGCCGGTGCCGTCATTGCCGTCACCCACGATCGATACTTCTTGGATAACGTCGCTCAGTGGATCGCCGAGGTCGACCGCGGCCACCTCTACCCCTACGAGGGCAACTACTCGACCTATCTCGAGAAGAAGTCTCAGCGCCTCGAGGTGCAGGGCAAGAAAGACCAAAAGCTTGCGAAGCGTCTCGCCGACGAACTCGACTGGGTGCGCAGCAACGCGAAGGGGCGCCAGGCGAAGTCCAAGGCGCGCTTGGCGCGCTACGAAGAGATGGCGACCGAGGCCGACCGCACCCGCAAGCTCGACTTTGAAGAGATCCAGATTCCACCGGGACCGCGGCTGGGCTCGATCGTCGTCGAGGCAAAGAAGGTCGCAAAGGGTTTCGACGGCCGCGAGTTGATCGAGGGTCTGAGCTTTACGCTGCCGCCTAACGGCATCGTCGGTGTGATCGGCCCGAACGGCGTGGGTAAAACCACGCTCATCAAGTCGATCGTCGGCCTGGAGCAGATCGATGGCGGCGAGCTGAAGGTCGGCGAGACCGTGCAGATCAGCTACGTCGACCAGGATCGCGGCGGGATCGACCCGAACAAGACGCTGTGGGAGGTCGTGTCAGATGGACTCGACATCATCACGGTCGGCAAGGTCGAGATCCCCTCGCGCGCCTACGTCAGCAAGTTCGGCTTCAAGGGGCCGGACCAGCAGAAAAAGGCCGGCGTGCTGTCAGGTGGCGAGCGTAACCGGCTCAACCTGGCGCTCACGCTGAAGCAGGGCGGCAATCTGCTGCTGCTCGACGAGCCCACCAACGACCTCGACGTCGAGACGCTGCAGAGCCTCGAGAATGCGCTGCTTGAGTTTCCCGGATGCGCGGTGGTCATCACCCACGATCGGTGGTTCCTCGACCGGATCGCCACGCACATTTTGGCCTACGAAGGCACCGCCGAGAATCCGGCGCACTGGTACTGGTTCGAGGGCAACTTCGAGGCGTACGAAGAAAATAAGATCGAGCGTTTGGGCCCAGAGGCCGCGAAGCCGCACGCCTCGGTCTACCGCAAGCTGACGCGTAGCTGAGTTCCGGCACCCGATGACTCGGCTGCACATTCCGATCCCGCTGCGCTGGGGTGACCTCGATGCCTACGGGCACATCAACAACGTCGAAACGCTGCGGCTGATCGAAGAGGCTCGCGTGCGCGCGTTCTGGCGCAGCGAAGGCGCCGACGCGCACGCTGATCCGAACCCCCAGCCGACGGCGGTTCTCGACCTCACAGCAGACTCGACCACCTGGTCGCTGGTATCGCGCAGCGAGGTCGAGTACCTCATCCCGATGCCATACACGCGTGCGCCGATCGACGTCGAGGTGTGGATCGGTCGGCTCGGCGGCGCGAGCATCGAGATCTGCTTCGAGCTCTTCTCGCCGGCCGGAGTTGAGCCGCGAGTTCTGTACGCCCGCGCTTCCACCGCGATCGTGACGGTGGATGCCGCATCTGGACGCCCGACTCGCATCCCGGCTTTGCTCCGCGAACTGTGGGCTCCCTACCTCGAAGACCCCATCAGCTTCAGCCGCCGCTGAATATTCTGTGCGCCGCCGCCGCTGCGGCGCACCCGCTGCGCGGCACGAGCGTGGTCGCGCCGCTGCGCTGGGTCTTCTGTGCGCCGTTAGGCTGGCTGCGCCTTCGGCACGCGGATCGTTCCCTCTTGCGCGACGCTCGCCAGCAGTACTCCGTCGCGGGTGAAGATGCGTCCGAGTGAGAGCCCGCGGCCGCCGATCGCGGTCGGCGACTCCTGCGTGTAGAGCAGCCACTGGTCTGCGCGCCCGAAGCGGTGCCACCACATCGCGTGGTCGAGGCTGGCAACTTTGATTCCCGGGGTGCCCCACGGCAGTCCGTGTCCGCGCAGCACCGGCTCGAGAATCGAGTAGTCGCTCGCGTAGGCCAAGGCCGCGCGGTGCAGGTTCGGCTCGTCTGGCAGGGTGCCGACCGCCTTCATCCACACCGCCTGATGCGCGACGGGCTCGCCCGCCACCTCGAAATAGATCGGTGACTCGATGTGCCGCAGGTCGAATGCTCGACGGTTGGCCCAGAACTGCGCGACCGGGTGGTTGTTGCCCTTGAGCACGTCTGCCGTGCTCGGCAGCGACTCGGGATCTGGCAGCCCGGCCGGCATCGCCAACTGGTGATCGAGCCCGTCATCTTCGGTCTGGAACGAGGCGATCATCGACAGAATCGGCTTGCCGTCTTGGTACGCCTGCGTGCGCCGCGTCGCGAACGAGCGGCCGTCGTGGATGCGGTCGACCGAGAAGGTGATCGGCTGCTCGGCGTCTCCCGGACGCAGAAAGTAACCGTGCATCGAGTGCACCGGGCGGTCGTCAGGCACCGTGCGGATCGCCGCAACCAGCGACTGCGCGAGCACCTGCCCGCCGAACACCCTGCCGCCGGGCGTCCACTGGCTCGGGCCGGTGAAGATGTCTTCGCTGGTGCGGGCTCCGGTGTCGGTGAGATCGAGCGCGGCGAGAAGTCCCGCCAAGGGATCGGTCATGGGTTGTAGTTTAGAAGGCACATGGGCAGCTCCTTCACTTTGGCGGACACCCCCACCCTCGACGATCTCCAGGTCTTCCTCGCTCGCGCAGCGCGTATCGAGGAGGGAACGGTGCGACTGATCGCAGGCAGCGGGGTGCTTGCGGTGTACGCCGCGGTGTTCTACCCTCAGGGTCTCCTCGACGAGAGCCCGACCGTGCTTGGTCTGCGCACCGTGGCGCTCAGCGCTGGCGACTCGGCCACTGCTGAGCTGAGTGACGGGCCAAATCGTGGGCACGACGAGTTCGACGTCGTGGTTCCGATTCGCTCGCTGCTGGGTCGTCTCGAGATGGCGCAAGAGGCGCGGCAGGCCGATCCAACGATCACCGGACCAATCACGATCTCGCTGCCGATGGGGGTCAACACGGTGACCTGGTCGGCGATCTCGCCGCCGCGCGGCGGCTGGCGACCGATCGATGGCACCTCAGCAGACATACTCGACCGTGCGGCGCGTTCCGGCATTGACGAGGTAGCGACGGCGGTTCCGGATGCCGTGGGCGAGCAGATCGTGCGCCGCGTCCGCTCAGAGGTGTGGAGTCGTGGCATCGCCGGGCTCGAACATGTGCCGGCCGGTGCAGCGTTCGCAGCTCTCGGGCTCGGTTTCCTCGGTGACGACGAGGTCAGGATGTTTGAAACCGGCCCCTGGACTCGACTCACCACCCAACGCGGTCACGTGCTGGTCAAGCGCAAGGCCTGGACGCTCGCCCGCTAGAGCCGGCTCGCTGCTCTCTGCTCAGCCCCACAACCCCACAACCCGCTGCTGAGCGCCACAACCCGCTGAGAGTACGTGCTTCGACGTGCTTTCGACGCTGAGAGTACGCAGATATACGTACTCTCGGCGGAAGGGAGGAAGGGAGGAAGGGAGGAAATGAGGAAGGGCGGAAGGGCGGAAGGGCGGGAGGCGGCTAGAGCCGGCTAGAGCGTGCCGGCGACAGCTCGCCCGGCAACGCGACCGCTGAACAGGCAGCCGCCGAGGAAGGTGCCCTCGAGCGCACGGTAGCCGTGCACGCCGCCTCCGCCGAAACCGGCGACCTCACCGGCGGCATAGAGGCCGGGGATCGGCTTGCCTGCGGCATCCAAAACCCGTGACTGCAGGTCGGTCTGCAGGCCGCCCAGTGTCTTGCGGGTCACAACGTGCAGCTTGACCGCGATCAACGGACGGTGCTTCGGGTCGAGGATCTTGTGCGGCTTCGCGACCCGGATCAGCCGGTCTCCGAGAAACTTGCGGGCGCCGCGAATGGCAGTGACCTGCGCATCTTTGCTGAAGTTGTTGTCGAGCTCTCGGTCACGCGCCTCGATCTCGTGACGGATATTGAGGGTGTCGAGCTCGACCTCTGGCGAGAGCTTGCGCATGCCCGCGAAGAGTTCGTCGAGGGTGTCGGCCACCACGAAGTCCACGCCCTGAGATTTGAAGGCTTCGACGGGCCCGGTCGCGCCCTTGCCGAGGCGTTGCTTCAGCAACTCGCGGATGCTCTTGCCGGTCAGGTCGGGGTTCTGCTCGCTGCCACTGAGGGCGAACTCCTTTTCGATCATCGACTGGGTGAGCACGAACCAGCTGTGGTCATGGCCGGTGCTGCGCAGGTGCTCGAGCGTGCCGAGGGTGTCAAAGCCGGGGAACAGCGGGATCGGTAGCCTCTTGCCAGTGGCGTCGAACCACAGGCTCGACGGACCGGGAAGGATCCGGATGCCGTGCTGCTCCCACACGGGCGCGTAGTTGGTGATGCCCTCGACGTAGTGCCACATGCGATCTCTGTTGATGTAGTTTGCGCCGGCCTTCTCACTGATTGCGAGCATGCGTCCGTCGACATGTGCCGGCACCCCACTCAGCATGTGGGTCGGGGGAGTGCCGAGCCACTCCGGCCATGCCGCGCGCACCAGCTCGTGGTTGCCGCCGATTCCGCCGCTCGCCACGATCACCGCGCCGGCTTTCAGCGCGAAATCGCCGGTGACGTCCCGGTTGCTGGCCACACCGCGTTCTGCGGTGTCATCGGCAAGGATCGATCCGGATGCTCCGACCACTTTGCCCCTGCTCACGGTGAGCGCGTCGACCCGGTGCCGGAACTTCAGTTCGACTACCCCGGCCGCAACTCCGGCCCGAACCTCTTTTACGAAAGGGTCCAGCACGCCCGGCCCCGTGCCCCAGGTGATGTGGAAGCGCGGCACAGAGTTGCCGTGGCCGGTGGCGGTGTAGCCGCCCCGCTCCGCCCAACCGACGACGGGAAAGAACCGCACGCCCTTGGCGTGTAGCCATTCGCGCTTCTCGCCGGCGGCGAAGGCCAGGTAGGCCTCGGCCCACTGCCGGCCCCAGAGGTCTTCGTCCCGGTCGAACTCGGCGCTGGCGAACCAGTCTTGCCGGGCCAGATCGTGGCTGTCGTGCACGCCCATGCGGCGCTGTTCGGGGGAGTCGACCAGGAACAGGCCGCCGAACGACCACCAGGCCTGACCGCCGAAGCTCGCCTGCGGCTCCTGCTCGAGCACGACCACGTGCTTGCCGGCAGCGACGAGCTCGGCTGTCGCAACGAGTCCGGCGAGACCGGCTCCGACCACGATCGCGTCGGCCTGAGTTGTGCGATCCGGCATGCTTCCCCCTGTGACTTTTCCTCCCTTAAGTATGCCCCGGTCCCAGGGCAGGACCCGTCACAGACTCCCGAGGCCGAGCGCCGCCCAGCCGCCATCGACAGGAATGGCAGCCCCGGTGATCCAGGCAGCGTCGGGGGACAGCAAGAACTGAGCTGCGGCCGCGATGTCAGCTGGTTCACCCCACCGGCCCAGCGGAGTACGGGACACGATCGACTCTTCTGAGATAAAACCTCGCGCGATATTGCGGCGGGCAATGTCGGTCATGATGAACCCGGGCACGATCGAGTTCACTCGGATCCGTGGTGCGTACTCGATGGCGAGCGAACGCATCATGCCATCGATCGCCGCCTTCGACGCGGCATAGCCGGCCCGACCGGCGAATCCCTGGTTTGCCGTGACAGACGAGATGGCAACAAAACTCGCTCCGGTCGTTGCCGTTCGCGCGGCATGAACCATCAGGTCGAAGACGGCTGTGACGTTGACGGCCAGCACCTGGTCCCAGTCGGCACGTGGATAGCTGTCGCTGGGTCCAGGACGACTGATGCCCGCGCAGGCTACGACACCCGAGACTCCGCCAGCGGCGATGCACGCCTGATCGATCACGCCCAGGTCGCAGGCATCTCCCTCGACCACCACCATCGCCTCGGGCGTGCTCGTGTCGAGCCGCGACACATCAAGGTCGACGGCGACCACCCTCGTGTGCTGAGCGAGAAGCCGCTCGACCACGGCACGACCAATACCGTTTCCGGCCCCGGTAACAATGACGCTTCCAGCGCTCACGCCGAGTTCACCATCGCGTGGGCAGCACGCTCGAGGTAGTCCCAGAGCATCGACTCGTGCAGCGGCGATAACTTGAGCGTGTCGAGCGCGGTGCGCATGTGCGCGAGCCAGCGGTCGCGGGCGTCGGGGGTGACCGCGAAAGCCTGGTGACGCATCCTGAGCCGGGGGTGCCCGCGCTGCTCGCTATAGGTGCCAGGTCCACCCCAGTACTGCTCCAGAAAGCCGGTGAGGCGCTGGATCGCACCCTCGAGGTCGGGCTGCTCCGGATACATCGGCAACAGCACCGGATCGTCAGCGACTCCGGCGTAGAACGCGCGCACGAGCTTCTCGAAGGTGGCGCGCCCACCAACCGCCTCCCAGAAGCTGCCGCCGACCGGGTCACCGCCGGGGCCCATGCGCAGGGTGAGGTCGCTCATTTCGCCGTCCGGTTGGGTTTCGCTGCGGGCTGTGCCGTGCCATTGGTCCGAGGCTGCGGGATGCCGCCCTCGAAGGTCTTGAGCACGATCGAGTTCAATGCCGGCAACGTGACGCCGAGCGCGTCGAGTGCCTTCTTCAACCGAGCTCGGAGCTCGCGAGCCACGGCGTTTTTACTCCCCGCCCGCGTTTTCACGACGATCCGGATCACGATCGCCTCTGCCGAGATTGATTCGATGCCCCAAATTTCTGGACGTTCGAGAATGACGGGCTTCCAGGCGGCATCCTGCTGCATTGTCGTCGCCGTCTCGAGCATCGCACTTTGAACCGCCTCGACATCGCTTGCGTATGGCACCGCGAGATCGATGATGACGCGCGCCCATCCCTGTGACAGGTTGCCCAGCCGCAGGATCTCGCCGTTGCGTACGTACCAGAGCGTTCCGTTGACGTCGCGCACTTGGGTGATGCGGATGCCGACCTGCTCGACCACGCCGGTCGCGAATCCGGTGTCGACAACATCGCCAACGCCGAGTTGATCTTCGCCGACCATGGCGAGGCCGTTGAGGACGTCTTTCACGATGTTTTGCGCCCCGAAGCCCAGGCCAGCTCCCAGCGCGGCGGTGATCAACGAGAACGCGCCACTTGCCGCTGGCGAAATGGTCGCGATAACGAACACGATCGTGACGATCACGATCAGGGTGGTGACCGCGCTGCTCAGCACGCCACCGAGGGCTTTGGTCCGCTGCACGATCCGCACGGCAGCGATCGGCGAATCGCTCGCCTGGTTACGGCTCTGGAGGCGCTTCGCCCCCTTCACCACGCGACTCACGGCGCGCCGGATGACGAACTGCAAGATCACTCGGATCGCAAACGCGGCCAGCAGGATCAGCAGCACTTGAATCGGGATGTGCCACGCTCCGCCGAGGAACGCCACCACGCCGTTCCAGAAGTCGTTCCATGCCGTCACGCACTCAGACTACCGAGCACAGTACTGCGACCTGATCGGGGTCACCGCCGCTGAGGATGTCAGCAACTGCGGGCCGCGCTTCCGAGAGGTATCGTCACCGGCATGAGTCTGTTGTCGAAACTGTTCGGCTACACCTCGGTCAATGTCGCCGGCGCCCATCGCATGATTGCCGACGGCGCGATCCTGGTGGATGTGCGCAGTGACCGCGAGTTTGCCGACGGCCACGCACCTCCAGCCCAGCACATCCCGCTCAACACGCTGACGTCGCAGATAGGCAATCTCGCACACGGAACGCCGATCGTGACCATCTGCCATTCCGGTGTGCGGTCGGCGCACGCGGCTCGCCTGCTCACGTCGAAGGGGTTTCAGGTCGCGAGCATCCGCGGCGGCATGATCGCCTGGAAGCGCTCCGGTGGGCCCGTCGTAGAAACGTCGTAGAAAGCTGACGGATCAGCCTTCCCCGTCCCGCTTCTGCGCGACCAGCGCCCGCTCGACTCCTGCCAGGTTCTCGATCACGATGCGACGCAGCGCCGGGATGCCCGGGTTCGCGTCGAGCCAGGTGTTCGTAGCATCCACCAGGGCCTGCGAGGCCAGCGCGCTCGGGTAGAACCAGGTGACGAAGGTCTGGGCAATGCTGTAGGTGCGGGCCTTCCACACGGTCGTGAGCGCGTCGAAGTACGGCGTGATCAAACCATCAAAGACCGCGGGATCGTTGACGTGCCCGTAGCCGAGCCCGACGTTGCGCAGCACCAGGTTCGGAATCGTGGTGTCGTCGCGCGCCGACTCGAATGCTGCCTTCTTGCCTGCCGGCGTGGGGATGGCGGCGCGGGCGGCCGCCGCAGCTTGCTGACCCTTGGCCGTGTTGTCTTTCTCCAGGGCGGCGGCGATCTCGGCCTCTCCTGCCTGGCCAACGAGCACCAGCCCTTCGAGCAGCTCCCACGAGAGGTCGCTGT
>JBDUBG010000257.1:0-8603 GCA_040004215.1 Pseudolysinimonas sp.
TCCGTTGCGCACGTGGATCGAACGCGCGGTCGCCTTTGCTGCCACCGTTTCTGACGAGGAGTAACCGTGCTGGTTTACCTTGACTGCGACCCGGGGATCGACGATGCCTTAGCAATCGGCTATCTGCTCGCGCACCCCGAGGTCGATCTCGCCCTGGTTGGTTCGGTCAGCGGGAATACGGACGCCGTCACCGCCGCCGCAAACGCGCGCGACTTGCTGGGTCTGTTGGGGCGACCAGAGATCCCGGTGGCTGTCGGCTCGACCGACTTCTTGACGCACCCGTACGGCGGGGGAGCGCCGCATGTGCACGGTGACAACGGAATCGGCGGGGTCGAGTTGCCGAGGTCGTCCTCGTCATTCGCCGCCGGCACAGCTGCCCAAGAACTGGTGCAGCTCGCGCACGCCCGCCCCGGCGAGTTGCACGTGCTCGCGATCGGGCCCCTGACCAATCTCGCGCTGGCGCTGCAGCTCGATCCGGGGTTGCCCGAACTGGTCGCCGACGTGGTCATCATGGGAGGTGCTGCGCTCGCACCGGGCAACGTGACAGCGGCGGCAGAGGCCAACATTCACAACGACCCAGAGGCAGCGGCCGCGGTGTTCGCGGCGAACTGGGACGTCACGATCGTGCCGCTTGACGCAACCATGCTCCAGCGCTTCGAACAGGGCGACCTTGATGCCCTGCTCGCAGGCGGCCCCCGGGCCGCAGCCCTCGGAGGCATGCTCGGCACCTACTTCGGCTTCTATCACGTGCACTTCGGCCGTCCGTCGTCCGCGCTCCACGACCCCCTCGCCGCTGCGGTGCTGACGAGAGAGGCGGTCGTGTCACGACAGGCACGCGTCCCGGTTGCCGTCGACACCGGCGATGGGCCCGGGCGCGGCCAGACGATCGCAGATTTGCGGGGCCAGTATCGACTGGTTGAGCCGCAGCATCCGGATGGCGTGCGCGTCGTGTTCGACGTCGCCGAACCGTTTGCGCCGCAGTTGCTGGCGCGGCTGCTGGCGCTGGACTCCGTTCCGACCGGCTCGAAACCGTAACTACCGCATCATCCGCTTGCTGTGAAGCTGCCACCTCGCCGGTACGGTTGACGCATGTCATTCCAGGCGTACCTCGACACCGTCGAGAAGAAGACCGGCCTCACTCCGCGCCAGCTCGTCTCAATAGCGCACGAGAAAGGCTTCGATGAGCCCGGAGTCAAGGTCGGCCAAATATTGGCCTGGCTCAAAGATGACTACGAGCTCGGGCGAGGCCACGGGATGGCGATGGCGCATGTCATCCAAAAGGGCCAGATCATCAGCGAAAAATTCGTCGGGACCGATGGTGTTCACCGCGACGAAAGCGTGGAGCTGTGGCTCGACGGTGCGGCGACCAAGCCAACCTGAGTGCTGGTCGGGGTTTGCTCAATGACCAGTACTGGCGACCCGACTGTTCGTGAGGCGCTGGCGGCAGACGCCGCTCGCGTTGCCCAGGTGCACGTCGACGCCTGGCGTGAGACATACTCCGCTGTGCTCGCTGACCATCACTTCTCGGATGCGGTGCTCAGCAGGCGTCGGGAGTTCTGGGCCGGCTATCTGTCTCTGGCTGAGCGACCGGGAAGGATGGTCGTCGCGGAACGCGGGGGAGTAGTAGTGGGCTTCGCGAACGCGGGCGACGCTGTCGGACCGGACGCCGAGCATGGATTCCCGCCGGTTCGCCCTCTCCAGCTGTTCTCGATCTACCTGCTCGCCGCCGCGCACGGCAGCGGGCTCGGCCAGTCGATGCTCGACGCGGTGATCGGCGATCAACCAGCGCAGCTGTGGGTGCTCCAGGGCAATGACCGAGCGATTGCGTTCTACCGGCGGAACGGCTTCGAGAGCGATGGCATCGAGTTCATCGAGCCGTCAGATCCCCGCATGATCGAGCTTCGAATGGTTCGCTGAGCCAGCTCCACGCCGGTTGGCCGATTCTCGCCAGCATCGCACGTCCGCCTCGCGGCCCTCGGTGCGGTCGCCGCTGCGATCCGCGCCGAGGGCGAGCACATTGAGCGGTAGCCGCGCAATGTTGACCGCGGTGCCCGGGTCAGCGGTGCTTGCGCAGGCCGACGAGGAGCAGAACGATGACGATGACGGTCACCACAATCTGTATGGTCGCTGGCAGTACGGCATCGGCGGGCGCATCGGGTTCCAGGAAAACCGGGAGCATCAGCCCGATGGAGAGGAAGCGCGTGACGGCCGCGACCCAGACACCCCACGCGCGGCCGAGGAACGCGAAGATCGAACCGATGATCGTGAGGGCTGCGATGGCCATCACGGCCACGCCGATCTCGATCGGCATCGGGTTTCCCAGGTACGGGAGCGTGCCGATCACATCGACGACGGCGAGAAGGGCCGCGAGGACGGAGGCAACACGCAACACCGTTGGCACGCCGCGGACGGTCGTGGTGGTGTCAGGCGCAGTGATTGTCATAGTGAGTTCCTTCGGTCGGGGGCCGGTGGATCCGGCTGCTTCGAAGATCCCGTAGCGCGAAAGACTTCACGACGGAGTCCGTACGGAATTTTCCCTCCGTGCCAGCACGGTTCCGCCAGCGAGCGCGACCTGTCACTATGAGCGCATGAAGCGATGGGATGTCGCGGCTGGTGGCCTCGCCGCGCTTGCCCTGGTCGCCGCGACCGTGCAGCTTGTCATCTCGGTGCGAGTCGTTCCGGCGCTCCTTGCTGAAAACCTCGTCGCCATCGCGGTGACCGTTCCGGCGGTCGTGCTGGGGGTTGTTGTCGCGCGGCGGTTGCCTCACAACGCGGTCGGGGCGGTATTGACCCTGACCGGCACTGCTTCCCTGGTAGATATTGCTCTGGAGAGTTGGGCGGTCAGCGCCGGGTCGCCCAACGCGCTCCCGGGGGCCGAGGGCGTTGCGGCGGTTGCGGGTGGCACGTGGATGCTCCACTACGTGGGCCCTCTCCTTCTCGCGCTCCTTTTCCCGACTGGGCGACCGCTGTCGCGGCGCTGGCGGCTGGCGGTGGTCGGATGCTTTGTCATCCCAGTCGGATTCGTTGCAGCGCAATTGCTCGCGACAGGGGACGCAGGAATCTTGGCGAGCCTGCCGTTCCTCGCTGGCCTGCTCGCGCTGCTGGTCGTCGCTGTGGTCTCCGTCGTGCTGCGCTACCGACGCTCGGACGAGCCGCAACGCCGTCAACTGCGCTGGCTGCTTGTGAGCGCAACAATCCTTCCGATCGCGCTGGTCATCTGCTTCGCAGAATTCGGGCTGTTCGGCACGACCAACGGGGTGGGTATCGCGCTGGCCATCCTCATCGTCGCGCTTCCGGTCTCTGTCGGCGTGGCTATGCTGCGGCACAACCTGTGGGGATACGACCGAGTGCTCGCTGGCACGGTGCGCTGGGCTGTTCTCGTCGCGGCACTCTCGCTCGTGTTCGCGATAGCGGCGGTGGTGCTCGGGTTGCTCTTCGGCGCGGACGCGCCGCTGGTGTCCGCGATCGCAACCCTCGTCGCAGCGCTGGCTTTCCGACCGCTTCAGCGCGGAATCCGAAGATGGATCGACGCACGATTCCAGCCCAAGCGTGAGCATCTTCTGCGCGAAGTACGGGCATTCGTACTCGCTGTACACAACGGGCGTGCTGAGCCAGAAGAGCTCGAGACGGTCCTCCGTCGTGCCAGTGGCGCGGGGCTCAGCGTCCGGATTGAAGGCGTCACTGCGAGGATCGACGCGCTTCCGGAGAGCGGTATTACAGCCGCGGATCTGAGAGAGCTTGAGTCAGAGGCGCGCCTGCCGCTCGAACTGGCGGTACTCCGGGCTGACCTTCGCGAAGCACTCGAGCAGACGGCGGCGAGCCGTTCGAGACTCGTGGCGGCGGCGGACGACGAACGCCGTCGTATCCAGCGCGACCTGCACGACGGCGCCCAAGCCAACCTCGTCGCGCTCGGGATGCGCCTGCGGCAACTACAGCGGAAGCCCGGGCGCGCGGGCACAATCCCCGCGGCGGAACTCGACGCCGACATCGACGCCTCGGTAGAGCTGGTGCAGCGGACCATTTCTGACCTTCGCGCGCTCGCGCAAGGGGTGCGGCCATCGTCGCTCGACGAGGGGCTTGAGCCCGCCCTTCGTGCGATGGTGCAGTCGGTGCCGCTTCCTGTCGTGCTCAGCCTCGAGGCGATCTCAGTGCCGGAGCCCTCCGCGACCGCCGCGTACTATCTTGCAGCGGAAGCAGTCACGAACGCGCTCAAACACGCGCGAGCAGGTCGCATCAGGATCACCCTCGGGCGCGGATCGGAAGGCATCAGCCTGGTCGTGGACGACGATGGGTCTGGGGGAGCGAGCGAGACGATCGGGTCCGGCCTCGCCGGCATTCGAGATCGGGTCGAAGCAGCGGGCGGCCGACTGAATGTGTCGAGCTCCGTCGGGGTGGGGACACGCGTCGAGGCGGTGTTCCCGTGACCCGGCTGCGTACGGTGATTGCGGAGGACTCCGCTTTGGTGCGCGAGGGCATCGCACGGCTGCTTGAGGATGCCGGCTACGACGTGATCGCGAAGGTCGGCGACGCAGATGCGCTGATCGCAGCCGTCGAGGCAGAGCAGCCAGACGTCGTCATCGCTGACGTCCGCATGCCGCCGACGCTCACTGACGACGGCGCCAGGGCAGCAGAGGAACTGCGACGCCGATATCCACACCTGCCGATCCTGCTGCTGTCCCAACACATCGAGACCACACATTCCGTCACGCTCGCGGCTCAGGGCGCTTTCGGTTACCTGTTGAAAGACCGCGTGCTCGAGGTAGACGACTTCCTCGATGCTCTCTCCCGCGTCGCTCGCGGAGGGTCAGCCCTAGATCCGGATGTCGTGGCATCCCTCGTGCGTACGAACCGGAGCGATGGCCCACTGGCTTCACTCTCGTCACGCGAGCGAGACGTGCTTGGACTCATGGCGGAGGGTCGCTCGAACGCCGCGATCGCCGCGCACCTCACTCTCGCGGATCGTACGGTCGAGAGCCACATAGGCTCGCTGCTGTCCAAACTCGGGCTCACTGACACGGCAGATGGCCATCGCAGGGTGCTCGCCGTGCTCACGTATCTGGCTGCTGCCTCCTGATTATCCGGCCAGGTCATGTCGTTCCCAAGGAGGAGAGAGGTGTCGATCACCGATCCGAACGAACCCGTTCCTGCTGAGTTGAGGACCGCAGACTTCGTCTTGCGTCCGATCGTTGCTGACGACGCGGAGATGGATCATGCAGCTGTGATGGAAACTCGTGATCACCTTCGGTTGTGGGAACAGTCCAGCTGGCCCGAGGACGGCTTCACGGTGGAGGCGAACCGGCTGGATCTTGTCGGCCTTGAACAACGCCACGCTGAGCATCGCGCGTTCACGTACACGGTGCTCAATCCTGCCGGCACCGAATGCCTGGGCTGCGTGTATGTCTTTCCCACGAGCGCCTCGTTCCTGGTGAAGTCAACGGTGACTGCTGTGGGTGACGACGACTGGGCCGACGTGGAAGCTGTCGTCTATTTCTGGGCTCGGCTGAGCCAGATGGAAGCGGGAATGGACGAGCGGCTTCTCGCATCGCTCCGCGCGTGGTTCCTCGAGGAGTGGAAGGTCGAGAGAGCCGTCTACGTCACCAATGAGACGTTCACCCAGCAGGTGGAACTCATCGTTCGCAGCGGTCTGAAGCTGAAGTTCGAGCTCGTTGAGCCCGACAAAGCTGGCTCATATCTCGTCTACGGCTGACCTGATCTGGCCGGCGAAGCTACAGGTCGACCGGCTCAGAGGTTCGTACGGACTCCAGCGCCGCAAGTGCAACTCGAGTCGCTCGGTTTCCGTCGTCGCCCGTCGACAATGGCGGACGTCCATCAGCAATGGAGTCGATGAAGTCCTGAATCATCGACTGGTTGGCACTGGGCCCCCACTGAATCCATGAGTACCGTTTTTCGCCACCGAATTGAACCAGGCGCTGCCGCATCGGTTCGACATCGAGGCTCCCTCCGTCTCCCACGATGGAGAGGGCGAGCCCGCCCCAGGTGGGATAGTTGAGCGGCCGATTCCAGCTGCAGTCGATCGAGCCAAATACGCCGCCAGGATAGGTCACCATGACCATTCCCGACGTCTCGACCGAGACGACTTCGCTGTGGACGATCCGATTCTCAACCGCATAGACAGATTGCGGTTCCGAACCGAGCAGCCAGGAGTACAGATCAGCAAGGTGCACCACGTGATCCATGATTGCTCCGCCACCCGCAAGGGTCGGGTCAACAAACCATGACCGCTCACGCATGGGCATGACACCCTGGTTGGTTCCAGAGAATGCTCGGATTCGCCCGAGCGCGCCCGACCGCACCAAGTCGCGAGCCTGCCCCAGTGAGGAATCGAACCTGCTCGGAAACGCCGTCATGAGGTTGACGTCGTTCTCGCGGCAGACATCAACGATTCTCTGGGACTCCTGCACCGTGACGCCGAGCGGCTTTTCACAGAGCACTGCGAGTTTCGCGCGCGCGGCGGCGTCGACAAGTTCGAGGTGGCGCGAGGTTTCAGAACACACGATGACGCCGTCGAGGTGCTCGGCGAGCAGTTGCTCGTAACTGCCAAAGAACGTGACCCCGTGCTTGGCCCCCCACGCCCGCCCGCGGGTGCTGTCAACATCGAACACGCCGGCGACCTCCACACCCGCAACGCGGAGGTTGTTCACATAGCTATCGACATGGAGGTGTGCGACTCCGAGAATTCCGATCCGGATCACGGTTACTCTGCCCTTCCGCTGGCGGTCAGGCGAACCGGACGACCCGTGCTGACCGATTGGCGCGTTGCCTCTGCGAGCCTCACCGCTTGAAGGCCGTCAAACGCCGTGATCACGGGCTCCACACCTCCGTCGAGCAGATCCATAAAGTGTTGCAACTCGAGTTCGAACGGATTTGCTCCCACTGAACGATCCTTCCCACCCGTCGTGACCTCTGCCGACTGATGCAGTCGCAGGTTCAACGGAGAACTCGCATCTGACGAGAACTCAATCAAGCCGGTCGAACCGGCGATCTCGGCCTTCGTGCGAAAGAGCGGCTGTGGCTCTGACCACGAGCCCTCAACGTGGCTCATCACGCCATTCTCGTGTTGCAGGATCGCGATGGCGTGCCCGGGTCCACCCACCGCCGACTTCGCGTACACCGAGGTGACGTCGCCGGCGAGCCACAGTGCGTAGTCCAGATCGTGAATCATCAGATCGAACACAATCCCTCCTGACTTCGCCTCGTCGATGAACCAGCTATTTCTTCCGCGCTTGGGTGCGAACGACAAACGATGGAGTCTGAGCGACGCGAGATCGCCGATCTGGCCCGAGCGGACGGCGTTGCGCGCCGCAGAATATTCAGGGCTAAATCGAAGCACGTGTGCGACCTGAAGAAGCAGGCCGCGACTACTGAAAGCTTCTAACACCTCGAGCGATTCTGCCCCCGTGAGCGACAACGGCTTCTCGCAGATTGTGGGCTTTCCTGCTGCAGCAGCGGCCAGAGCGAAGTGGCCATGCAAGTAGGTCGGAACACAAATGTCCACCACGTCAACGGCATTCAAAAACTCTGTCAAATCGGTATACACCGACGCACCAAATCGGCCCATGTCGCCGATTTTTGACTCCTTGGTGTGCTCAAGGATGGCAACTAGCGAGGCATTCGTGCCCTGCCACGCTTCGGCATGCACCCCACCCATAAATCCAGTCCCGATGATCCCTACTCGGCGTTGGGTCATGATCTGTCGCCCGTCGTAAGCCATTCACCGTTCACCACAGTTGCTACCACCGCGCCATCGTCCGACAGCACCGTGAAATCTGCATCCTTGCCCACTTCTATGCTCCCCTTGCGTTCATACACTCCGGCAATTCGTGCGGGTGTGCCGCTGGCTGCTGGCCATGCTTGGTCAAAAGATGCCCCGACGCTCCGACAGAACAGGCGAAAGTCGTAGTCAAACGTTTTGGCGCTGGAACTGATCGTTCCGTCTGGCAAACGACCCACCCCGTCTGTCACAACGACGTCGCGGTCGCCGCTCCGGTATGTGCCATCCGGGAGCCCGCCGGCCTGACTCGCGTCGGTGATCAACGCGATCTTGTCTGCACCCTTCATCCGCCAGAAGAGCGGCATCAGTTCGGGAGCTACGTGCATGCCGTCTGCGATGACTTCACAGGTGAGATCGTCGAGAAGCAGGGCGGCTCCGGCAGCGCCTGGCTCCCGATGATGAATGCCTCGCATGCCATTGAAGGTGTGCGTGACTGCGGTGACTCCTTGTTCCATTCCGTGCGCGATCTGGGCGTAGCTCGCGTTGGTGTGTCCGGCGACGGCCGAGATGCCTCGGCGAGCCAGCTCATGGATCAGCCAGTCAGCATCCGTCAGCTCCGGGGCGACAACGAGTGCCCGCACCACACCAGTGTCGAGATATTCAGCTACCTCGTCCCGGTCGATGGCTCTGAGGAGGTTCTCGCGATGTGCTCCCCGCTTTTCGTGACTCAGGAACGGACCCTCCATGTAGACACCGAGGATGTTCGCGCCACCTTCTACGCGCTCACCGGTGGTCTTGACCAGTCGCAGCGTGTCGAGAATGCGCTCACGTTCGCGCGTGACCGTACCCACGAGAAATGAGGTGACGCCGT
>JBDUBG010000249.1:0-2569 GCA_040004215.1 Pseudolysinimonas sp.
CACCGTCGATCAGCGGGCCGCTGTCGACGTAGATGACGCGGCTCACTCTGTCGGGGCGCGCATCCACGGCTCCCCACGCGAGCGAGCCGCCACCGCTGTGCCCGACCAGCACCACGGGAGCGTCGATCGCGTCGATGGCGGCGGTGACGGCATCCACGTGATCTTGAAAGGTGATCGCAGAGCGATCGGCGTCGCGTGACTCGAGACCGGGCAGCGTCAGCTGGTGGATGCTGTGGCCGGCGTCACGCAGCGGTGCGGCCACCTCGTTCCACGAGTCGCCATCGAGCCAGAAGCCGGGGATCAGGATGATGTCCATACCTTCACGGTAGAACGTTCGACTGACAGTGGTGCAGTTCGTGTTCGGGGTTCAGAGTTGCTCGACGCTGACCGGGTTCGCCGACGCAGTCGGGTTTTACACGCCCCGAACATGAGTCGCATCGGCAGCAAACAGGCGATCGCCATGCTGAATGCATGAACCGGATGCCTCGCCTCGCCGTCGCCCTGATCACTGCTGCCGTCGCGCTCGCCACTCTCTCCGGGTGTGGAGCGCTCGGCAGCTCGCCTGCTGGGTCGGGCCCCGCGTCGACATCCTCCGCCGGCGCGATCCCGGTCGGCTCCTCATCCCACACGATCGAGGTTGATGGCCAGAGCCGCACCTACCTCGTCTACCGGCCCACCGGCATCCCCAATCCGTCTCCGCTAGTCATGATGTTGCACGGCGGTTTCGGTTCGGCCTCACAAGCCGAAGCCAGCTATGGCTGGGACGCCGAAGCCGACAGCAACCGTTTCGTCGTCGTCTATCCGGATGGCCAGGACCACGCCTGGAACGTTGGCGGCGGATGCTGCGGCACCCCCGGTCGCACGAACCTCGACGATGTGGCCTTCCTGAGCGCGGTCGTCGGCGATGTGGAGGCGGCCCTCCCCATCGACAAGGCGAGAGTCTTCGCGACCGGCATGTCGAATGGCGCGTTGATGGCCTACCGACTGGCCTGCGACACCCAGCTGTTCGCGGCGATCGGCGCGGTCTCCGGAACGCTGCTCGGCGACTGCCCGTCGCCACATCCGCTGTCTGTGCTCGCGATCCACGGCACGGCAGACCAGAACATCCCCTACGCAGGCGGCGAGGGGTCGGGCGCCGCGAAGATCGACGGGCCGAGCATCCCGTCGGTGAATGAGCTCTGGCGCACGACCGATTCCTGCGAGCCGCCCACGTCGACCGTCGACGACCAGGTCACGACATCCACCGCGAACTGCCCAGACTCGAAGGGCATTGAGCTGATCACGATCGACGGAGCTGGCCACCAGTGGCCCGGATCGACCAAGAATCGCGCGGGTGGCGACACGCCCTTCCCCGGCCTCGACGCCACGGAGGTGATCTGGCAGTTCTTCGCCGCACATCCGGCAACGCCTTGAGGGCTGGCTGACCTAGGACCGCGCGTTCTGCCACCTCACGTCGATGGTTCAGACGATGAAGTCTAGGTATGGCTGCCCTTCTCGCCGCCTCGCGGCACCCAGTGAGGATCGGCAAACAAAATCAGCTTCCTCCGTCGGGGACGAAGTTGGTAGACGCGCAGAATGTGTCCGCCGTACAGCTTCCAGGGATAGACATCAGGCCGTCCCGTGTGATCGTGGATGATCATCGGGACATCGTCTTCGAGATACGCGTACCCCGCCAGGAGACTGCCGTCGACCGAATGAGTAGGGCCGAACCACACCTCGATCCTGACGTCCGAACCGAGAAGCGGTGTGACGGCGTCGATCGCATCCTGCTGCCAACCTGCTGGCCATTGCACCGTCATTGTCGAAGCCTAGGCGCGATCCTCGCGAGCGTTTCTCCCGCACTGCCATTGTGTGCCGCATGCAGAAGTCGATGGAAATGTTCCCGGAGTCTTGGTGCCGCACCTCGGTTATGCGCCCGCCACTTCGACTGAGAGCAATCGGTGGATGACCTGTGAGCCAGCTGGGATTGACCAGAGCCCCCGACATACTGGGGCATGAGAAAATCAAGAATTGCTGCAGTAATTATGGCAGCGGCCGCGGTTCTTCTTCTGAGCGGTTGCGTGCGATTCCAGGCGCAGCTGACCGTGTCGCCAGACAACACGTTGAACGGTGACATCGTCGTCGCCTCGGTCGTGGGTGATGAAGCTGGTGCCAAGGGGGCTGCCAACGACAGGGCCGCAGCCATCGAGCAGAAACTGCTTCCAGGCTTGAGCGGCTCGGATGGCGTCACTCGCACCAAGTACGACCAGGACGGCTACCTGGGTTCACGATTCACCCTCGCCGACACGCCGCTCACGGCGATCAACACCGACGGAAGCGACGGTTCCCTTCAGTTGACCCGAGAGGGGGACCATTTCGTCTTCTCCGGGAAGGCCGACTTCACCCCGGATAGCGACCAGGCTCCCGCGAAGGATGCCGACACATCCAACATCGAGGTGTCGATCACCTTCCCCGGCAAAGTGACCGAACACAACGGAAAGCTCGACGGCACGCGCGTGTCGTGGAACACCAGCTACGAGGGCAGCCTCGACATGCATGCCACGGCGAGCGCCGAACCGGTTGGTCCCCC